>NZ_NOXY01000006.1:0-854 GCF_002258735.1 Rhodococcus sp. WWJCD1 | reverse complement strand
TCGGCGAAGTCGAGGATCACTGCGGCCCAGAATTCGACGTTGGTTTCGATGGCGCGGTCGGGGCGGCGTTCACGTAGTTCGGTCAACGCGGCTTGTTCGAGGGCGGCGGCGACTTCGTAGCGGGGTGCGTTCAGTCTCTTGGCGGTGGCGCGTAGGACGCGGGCGCGGGGGTCTTCGGCGCGGTAGACGCGGTGCCCGAAGCCCATGAGCTTTTCTTTGCGGTCGAGGATGCCGGTGATCAGGGCGCGGGCGTCGCCGGTCTTCTCGACGTGTTCGATCATGGGCAGGACGCGGGCGGGGGCGCCGCCGTGCAGGGGGCCGGACATGGCGCCGATGGCACCGGAGAGGCAGGCGGCGACGTCGGCTCCGGTGGAGGCGATGACGCGGGCGGTGAAGGTGGAGGCGTTCATGCCGTGTTCGGCGGCCGAGACCCAGTAGGCGTCGATGGCGGCGACGTGGGCGGGGTCGGGTTCGCCTTTCCAGCGGACCATGAAGCGTTCGGTGACGGTGGCGGCTTGGTCGATGCGGGTTTGGGGGACGGCGGGTTGGTAGATGCCGCGGGCGGATTGGGCGACGTAGGACAGGGCCATCACCGAGGCGCGGGCGAGGTTGTCGCGGGCGGTGGTGTCGTCGATGTCGAGCAGGGGTTGGTAGCCCCAGATGGGGGCGAGCATCGCGAGGCCGGCTTGGACGTCGACGCGGACGTCTCCGGTGTGGATGGGGAGGGGGAAGGGTTCGGCCGGTGGGAGGCCGCGGCCGAATGCGCCGTCGACGAGCAGGGCCCAGACGTCGCCGAAGGTGACGTTCTGTGCGACGAGTTCTTCGATGTCGACGCCGCGGTAGCGCAGTGCGCC
>NZ_NOXY01000026.1:0-263930 GCF_002258735.1 Rhodococcus sp. WWJCD1 | reverse complement strand
CCGAATACCCCGCCCCGGTTGGGATCAATGCGACTTCGAGGCGCTCTGAGTGCAACAAAGCCGCATTCATTCAGCGCCCGGGCGGGCTCCAGGGTGGGCGGGCTACGCGTCGGTCAGCTTTCGATCCACTTGTGGTCGTGCGCCAGTCGCAGAATCGCTGATCGAATGTCGAGAATCTGCGCTGCAGTCAACGTCCCGTTGGCGGTCAGGAGAGCCTCGGTCAGTTCCGCGGTGAAGTCCCCCTCGGACAGCACGTCGCAGATGACGTCTTCGAGTTGTTGGTGTTCGCTGACCGGAATGTCGTGGAACGGCACGTCGGGCTTGCGTCGGGTGACCAGTGCGGTCGATGCCGGACCGTCGATGATCTGTACCTGGGTGGCCTTGAGGCCTCGGTCGCCCTCGACGGCGACGTATTCGACTCGAACCCCCGGCGCCAACAGTCTCTTGTCGAAGTCCAGATCGTTGACGTGAATGAACACGTCCTCGCCGCCCTCGTCCGGCGCTACGAATCCGTACCCCTTGAACTCGTCGAATCGAATCACTTTTCCAGTCGACAGCATCGAACTCACCACTCCACGGTCGTTCCCACATGCCTACCCAGGCACGCCCGCGAAACTACCGCGACACCCCGGCCCCAGCAACCCGGTCGGCTAACCGACGTCGCGGCTCAACCACGTCACTTCCGCTCCGGCACCACCGGTGCGGAACGGCTCGAGGGCAGCATCCCAGTCCGAGCCGAGAGCATGCTCCACGGCGGCAGTGAAATTCCCCTGGTTGTTTTCCATCAAGGCGCGCAGTCGCATCTCGCCGAGTACCACATCACCGTTCGCGCTCGTAGTGCCGCGCCACAGGCCCAATCCGGGTACGTGCGAGAACCGTTCGCCGTCGACGCCCTCACTGGCGTCCTCGGTCACCTCGAACCGCAGCATCTGCCACGAGCGCAGGATGCCGGCGAGCTTGGCCCCGGTACCGACCGGGCCCACCCAGTCGGTGGTGGCGCGGAGCTGACCATCGGAGGCAGGCTGCGCAGACCACTTCAAATTCGCACGGCAATTAAGGGCGTCGGTCAACGCCCATTCGACGTGCGGGCACAGAGCAGCGGGCGACGAGTGGATGTACACAACACCCGACGTCGCTTCTGCGAACTGATTCGATCCACGCATTGCACTACCTCCAGCTTCGACGAGGGACGTCTTCCCCAACGACCTCGACATGCTTCGGCTGGCTGCAGTGAATCAACGCGTGTGTGTACTAGTGTGCCCCGAGTTGCCCCTGTTGCGCCAGTGCAATCTGGGAACAGACGAGTTTCACCCTGCCAGCACGGCGTCGGACAGCTCCGGCCACAGCGGTTTGGCCCAGTCTCCGAACGCCCTGTCGGTCAACACCACGCATGCAGTGCGTACTGCCGGATCCACCCACAGGAACGTTCCAGCTTGCCCGAAGTGACCGAACGTGGACGGCGAGTTGTTGCTCCCGGTCCAGTGCGGGGTCTTCTCACCGCGCAGCTCGAACCCGAGCCCCCAGTCGCAGGGCTTGTGTGATCCGTAACCGGGCACGATTCCGTTGAGACCGGGAAACTGCACCTCCGTCGCCGACGCCAGTGTCTGCGACGCCAGGAGCGTCGGCGCGAGCAACTCGGTCGCGAACCTCGTCAGATCGGCGAGTGTGGAGCGGCCGCCGTGACCGGCCGATCCCGGCAGCGACGTGTTCGTCATCTGCAGGGGCTTGCACACGGCCTCGGCCAAGTAGTCGGGGAAGGCAATGCCTGCCTCGGTTTCGATCAATTCGGCCAACACCTCGAACCCGGCACTCGAATAGATCCGTTTGGTGCCGGCCGGTGCCTGGACTGTGCGGTCGCCGAACGCCAACCCCGACGCGTGCGCCAGCAGATGACGCACCGTCGAACCCTCCGGCCCTGCGGGCTGATCGAGTTCCACCGCACCCTCCTCGACGGCAACGAGGACCGCGTAAGCACTGAGCAGCTTGGTCACCGAGGCGAGTTCGTAGGCACTGTCGGCGTCGCCGACTTTCTCCCGAACACCGGAGTCGGTGACGACTGCGGCACTGACATGATCGACTGGCCACGAGGCTGTGAGATCGAGGGTAGGCACAACTCCAGAGCCTAATTGTCGGCCGATGACGGTGCCCCGGTCCCCCGCCGGGCTACTCTCGGTCCACAGGAATGGGAGATGCGATGTCGGTTGTGTATGGATCGTGCAATTTGTGCGAGGCGATCTGCGGGCTCGAGTTCACCGTGGAGAACGACGCAGTGGTGTCGATCCGGGGTGACGAGAAGGATCCACTCTCACGCGGCCACATCTGCCCCAAGGCACTGTCGTTGATCGATCTTCATGCCGATACCGATCGACTCACCACACCGGTCAAGCGGGTGGGCGACAAGTGGGAGAAGATCGGGTGGAGCGAGGCATACGACCTCGTCGTCGAGGGTCTCGTGTCGACGCGCAAGAAGTACGGGCGCAACGCGGTCGGCGTCTATCAGGGAAACCCCAACGTGCATTCGATGGGCGCGATGACGCACGGAATTCCGTTCACCTCGCTGCTGCGGACGCGCAATCGCTACTCCGCCACTTCGCTGGATCAGCTGCCACATCAGCTCGTCGACCATCTGCTGTACGGCCATCAGCTGCTGCTACCGATTCCGGACATCGATCGAACCGATTTCTTTCTCGTCCTCGGCGGTAATCCGATGGCGTCCAACGGCAGCATGATGACGGTGCCAGATTTCGCCAAGAGAGCGCGGGCACTGCGCAAACGGGGCGGCCGCCTGGTCGTGGTCGATCCACGCAAGACCGAGACCGCCGACATCGCCGACACTCACTTCTTCGTTCGGCCCGGCAGCGATGCACTGCTGCTGCTCGCGATGATTCACACCATCGTTGTCGACGGAGCCGTGAAGGTGGCCGACTACATCGACGGGGCCGATCGACTCGCGGAGTTCGTCGCGGAGTTCACCCCGGAGGCCGTCGCCCCCGTGGTCGGAATCTCGGCCGACGAGATCTCGACTCTCGCTCGTGATTTCGCCGCAGCGAAATCTGCCGTGGCGTATGGCCGAATGGGAGTGTCGACCCAACAATTCGGCACCGTGTGTCAGTGGGCCATTCAGGTGCTGAACATCGTGACGGGCAATCTCGATCGCCCAGGTGGTGCGATGGTGACCGATCCCGCGATCGATCTGATCTCGCAGGGCATCGTCGGCCGCGGCCACTTCGACAAGTGGCGCAGCCGCGTTCGGGATCTTCCCGAGTTCGCAGGCGAATACCCCTGTTCGACGCTTGTCGACGAGATCACCACCGAAGGTAAAGACCAGATCCGCGCGATGGCGGTGCTGTCCGGAAATCCGGTGTTGTCGATGCCCGGCGGCACCACCCTGAACGACGCGTTCGCGGCACTGGATTTCATGGTGTCGTTCGACTTCTACATCAACGAGACCTCGCGTCACGCACACGTGATTCTGCCGCCGACGATGTCGCTGGAACGCGATCATTACGACCTGATCTTCAATTCCTTCGCGGTACACAACACCGCGAAATACATGCCCGCGGTTCTGCCCAAGCAGGCTGACGCCAAGCATGATTGGGAGATCTTCCGAGATCTGTCGCTCCGCTACAAGAACCGCATGGCGGGTTCGACGGTCGATCGGCTGAAAGCACGAGTGAGCCCGAAGAGCATCATCGGCGAGGCCCGTCTGCGCCTGTCCCCTGCTCGCACTCTGGACATCTTGCTCCGTAGCCGACGAAAAGGGTTGTCGCTGAGGAAGCTTCGGGCCAATCCGCACGGCATCGACCTCGGCCCACTGCGTCCCGGCTTTCCGCAGAAGTTGAAGACGCGGGACAAGCGTGTCCAGTTGATTCAGGACGTGGTGGTCACCGAACTTCCCGCATTGGTGGACCTGATGCGTTCCAGCGCTGTTCCGAGTGGTGACGAGTTGTTGATGATCGGACGGCGGCACCTACGCAGCAACAACTCGTGGATGCACAACACTGCCCGGCTCACCAAAGGCAAAGCGCGACATCAGCTTCTGGCGCATCCGGACGACCTCGCGCATCGCTGTATCGAGGACGGATCGATGGTGTCGGTCACCTCCGCTGCCGGAACCGTCGATATCGAGGTGGCGGCATCGGAGAAGATGATGCCGGGCGTGGTGAGCATGCCGCACGGCTTCGGTCATCAGCGCCCCGGGGTCCAGTTGTCCGTCGCGACGACGGTGCAAGGACCGAGTGTCAACGACATCACCGACCCGGGCCGAGTCGACGCCGTCTCGGCCAATGCGATCCTCAACGGCGTCCCGGTGCAGGTCCGGGCGAAATAGCTCCCCCGATGCACCGTCGAGGCGACGCGATTCTGTACGATTCTGCAGGCTCGTACCTAGTACGCGCATGGGGCGGTAGCTCAGTCGGTTAGAGCCGTGGACTCATAATCCATTGGTCGCGGGTTCGAGCCCCGCCCGCCCCACCACGGTGTCGAAGTCCGGTGTTCGGGAACTTCACCCAACAATGCGGCAGCACACGCCCTCGACAACGAGCACACTGAGGAAATGCGGAACTGCAGCAGGGCAACACCGGCACGAGTCGATTGCGCGAGCACGTGACTGCGTCGGAATCTTTTTCGTCGGCATCCGATCACCCGGCAACGTGGAAATTCGACTACCCGATTTTTCACGCCGAAAGTCGGGCACAGTGGCGCACCTGGCTGGAACACAATCACGCTTCGACCCGAGGCATGTGGCTGGGTTCGTGGCGTAACACCACCGACCGCCCGCGCTGCCCGTACCCCGATGCCGTCGAGGAAGCCATCTGCTTCGGTTGGATCGATTCCACCGGCAGCAACCTCGACGACGAGCGCAGCCTGCAGCTGTTCACGCCGCGCAGGCCCAAGAGCCCGTGGACCCGTCTGAACCGACAACGCGCAGCCGATATGGAAGACAGCGGCCTCATGACCGAAGCAGGTCGCCGTGCCATCGCTGACGCGAAGTCCAACGGCTGGTGGACGATCGCCGATCAGGTCGAAGACCTCCAGGAACCGCTCGAGCTGACCACGGCGCTGGACCGAAACCCGAGCGCTCGGAGCACCTGGGACGGCTTTCCACCCAGCGCTCGCAAGCAGATGCTCTGGTGGATTGTCAGCGCCGTGCGAGACGACACTCGCGCAGGTCGAATCACTCAGGTCGTCGCCGAGGCCGCGGCAGGTCGACGAGCTCGCGGCTGAATCCCGGTCCGAGCGGCCGAAAGCCGGCGGTCACAGCAGCGTTGCCCTTCGGTACAGCCGCGACCAATAGACCAGCAGCACAGCGGCAGTGGTTCCGAACCACAACCACGTGAGGAACGCCGCCACGACACCGGTGACGAAGAAACCCAGTACGAGTGTCACCACCCAGCCGAGGACGTAGGCCAAAGTCGTGACGACTGCCGCGACTGCGCAACGCCCCGAGGACCGTTGGACTGTATGCAACGCACCGACGAACGGATTTCGGTGCCCGTCGACCGCGGCCGGAAGTAGCAGCAACGCAACCAGAATCACGATAGCCGGGAGCAGCGGGAAAAGGATTGCGAGCGCAACGGCCACCCCGGTCAGCCCCACGCACCACACCAGCACGACCGGCCGTCGCCACGCCCGGCTCAGCGCACCGGATGCGTTGCCGTCCACCACATCGAGTGCCGTCGACGCGGTGATCCACAGTGCAAGTATCACCGCCGCAACAGAAGCCAGAACCAATCCCGCGAAGCCGAGAGACGACGTCGGAACCGGATCCCCCAGCACAGTCAGCGCCTGAATCAGTGCCGACACGACCACCACGGCAGCCAGAACCACACTCCCCCTCACGGCGCACCGACCGTCGAATTGCGATCGAGCACGTCCTGCACGGAGCCCGAGTAGAGAACCTTCGTACCGACCTTGATCTCGACGGTGCTCGCGTCGTCCGACGTAGCCGAACCGGTAATCGTCTCGTTACCGGTTGTCTTTCCGGCACATTCGATATCGGCACCTGTACCCGAGCACACCGGCGCGACCAGTATCTCGATACCCTGCTCGAGCAGGACGTCGTTGACGGCGTAGCGCAGGTTTCCGAGCTCGGCTCCGCCGACCGGCGCAAGCGCTGCGGTCTGTGAGCACCCCGCGCAGACCACCACCGCAGACACGAGAAGGATCTTCCTGCGAACACTGTTCATCGGCCCTGCCTCGTCTCGTAGGCGATCAGTCTCGCGTGCTCGTCGAGGTGTTGCTGCTCGAGCGCGGCGTCGGTGATGGTGCTCAGGTCGAACGGCGCAGGCAGGAGCAGTTCGGTGTTGCGATCCAGACGCGATCCTCGTCGCATCAGCGGATTCTCGGCCCAGTCGTTGGCCGCTAGTTCACGGCTGCGCGACGCCAGATCCAGGTAACTGCCGCTGTTTCCGGGCGTGACCGGAGATGCGTGATCGAGCACCGTCGTGAACAGCGACAGAGTCCCGTCCCGGTTGTCGACGATCTCGACCACTTGCTGCTGCTGCGGAAAGTCGATGCACGACGCGGTGGTGATCTCCCAGAATCCGCGTCCGCCGCTGGAATGCGCCAAGATCTGGTTCTGGTGGGTGTGGCCGTTGAGCCAGCCGATCACCACCGGGTATTTCAACAGCAGATCGACGAATTCGTCTGCGCCGTAGAGCTTCACCGACTGACCTGGCCGCTGCGCCCGGTTCTCCAATGTCAGGCTGTTGTGGTGGGTGTAGATCAGCACCAACTTGTTCTCGGCCTGTGCTTGCTCCAATTGGGCGGTGAGCCAGTCGAATTGATTCTCGGGCACCGCACCGTCGGGCCCGGCGACGGCGTTGCAGGTGTCGAGTCCGAACGTGCGGATGTTCGGGGTGGGGTCTGCCGTCCACCAGGTCTCGCCCGAATCGAGGTTGTGTTGCGTGAAGCCGTGCCCGATCGGCCCCGGCGTCGGCGTGGTCTCGAAGTGCTCCTCCATGAACTCGCGTTGCTCGAACAGGTATCGCGCCGGATCGGCCGACACCGCCCGAAAGCCCGGTCGCGCACCGGATCCGACGCCGAGTGCGTCGACCATTCGCTGCAACGGACTTGCGGTCGACGCATAGCCGGCGAGAGCCGAGGTGGCCGTCGCCTCCAGGGTGTACGCCTTGCGACCACCGACGGCGAGGGCGTGCAGTTGCGAGGACAGATCGAACGTGCCGAGCAAGAGGGTGTCGTGATTTCCGTAGACCGAGTACCACGGCACGGGGAGTCCCACCGATTCGACGGTTCCCGACATCGCCTGGGTGAGAAGGTCGGGAAGCGTCGGGAATCCGTAGTCGCCGAACGACCCTCCCGACGGATCGCCCGGCCGATAGGCCCACTGCGCCTCCGGCCACGCCTGAACACCCTCGAAGACGTCCGCCGCGCCACTCGTGGGCCTCACCGGGACACCGTCGAGAACATCGATGTACCAGCGCAGTTCGAGATGGGAATGCATGTCGGCGCTGTCTCCGGTGACCACCGCGGCTCCCATCGGTGCCCCGGTGACCGGACTGATCCGTGCATCGGCGAAGGCCTTCACCATCGCGGCGGTGACGTGCACGGTCAGCGGATCCTGCGGATGGAATGCCGACCCCCACGCAGCGTGATCGGAGACGATCATGGGCTCGATCCGGCCTGGCGATTGGGCGTCGATGACATGCATGTCCGACAGGTGCCCGAGGTAGAGCAACGACCGCCGCGACTGCACCCGTGACGGCTGGGGTGCTCGGCCCAGAATGTCCAGCCGAGGCACATACGGCTCCCCGGGTGCGGCACCCAGGACGCGATACTGCCCAGGCCCGCTCGAGGATCGAAGAATCGTCTGCGCCAGCGTTCCGGTCGCGGTAGCACCCGCAGGCTGAGCGCGGGCAACGAAAGCCTGACCCAACACGTGGGGTGCGATTCCCCACACCGCCGCGAGAGTCCCCACGCGCGCCACAAATTGTCTACGCGAAAGCCCGGTCATGGAACTCCTCGGATCCGAAAACGGCACCACGTGCGCCTCGCATCCGACGAGGTGACTGCCTATTTTTACAGGGCAGGCCGCAGATCGGCTCGATTTCGCCTCGTTCAGGGCACCACGGTCACCGGCCACCGGCCTGCTTTGACCAACCGCACCGCCACCGAGCCTGCTATTCGATGTCCCGCGTTCTCCGACGCCCCCACGACGACGGCGTCGGTGCGCAATTGTTCTGCCACGGCAATCAGCCCGTTGTACGGATCTCCCTGCGCGGTACGAAACTCCCAGCGCACACGCTCTCGATCCCCGAACCGGGCAGCCGACGTTCTGATGTAGTCGAGCAACTCGTCTGCGATCTGCTGACCCGTTTCGACGAGTGAGATGCCGGCCTGGCCCCAGGACGCCGTGGCGATGGGTTGTACGTACACAAGTACCAGCAGCGATCGCTGTCTACGCGCGAGTCCTGCGGCGTAGGCGGCGGCACGCCAGGACGAATCGGACCCATCGACGCCCACCACGATCGATTTCGGTCCGTCGTGGCCGTACTCGAACCCGGTGGACTCCTGCGCATCGCTCACGACCTGAGGCTACTGCCGGTACCCGCCCGTTCGAACACCCCATGCGGTGGCGGTACGGTTGCTTCACATCGAGTACCGGTTGCTCGAACGATCACACAGGACGGGAGTTGCACAGTGAACGACGTCTCGCAGCACGACGGCCCGTCGACCGACCCGGCAACTGTGTTCGCCGCTCTGGCCGACATCGTGTACCGAGGCAGCAGCGCCGAGGCGATCTACACCGCGATCTGCAACGCCGCCGTACTGATCGTTCCGCATTGCGATCACGCCAGCCTGATGCTGATGCGCCACGGGAAGCCCGTCACTGTCGCAGCCTCGGACGACATCGCTCGCGTTGTCGACGATATCGAGCGCGCTACCGGCGAAGGTCCGTGCCTGGACGCGATCACCAGCGAGGCAGCCCAGCTCGAAGCCGACTTCCGCACTCCCACGCAGTGGCCTGCGATGGCTCGCGGTGTGTTGAACCGCACGCCGGTGCGCGGTGCCATGGGATTTCGGCTCAAGGTGGACGATCAGAAGGTGGGCGCGCTCAACCTGTTCACCGACCAGCCTGGTGTGTTCGACACCGACAGCGCGAGCAAGGCAATCATTCTGACGGCGTTCACAGCGGTCACCGTTGCCGCGGTCATGAATGGGCAGGAAGCGTCGACGCTTCGTGACGGACTCGAAAGCAACAGGGAGATCGGCAAAGCCATCGGTTTGATCATGGCTCTGCACGACGTGTCAGGCGACGAGGCCTTCGCCTTGCTGCGTAAGTCTTCCCAGGACTTGAACGTCAAGATTGCCGACCTCGCAGCGTCTGTCGTCGATCGGCACAGCAAGGGCTTGAAGAGCTGAGCAAGAGTGCTCAGCGCGCACCCTGAACCTTCTTGGGAAGTGCGAAGACCAGCGCCAGCGCCACCACACTGAAGGCTGCACTGACTGCCATCGCCATCGCTGCCCCGTGCAGAAAACCCGATCCGACGGTATCGGGACCGGTGATGGTCAACGACCCGAACAGCACGCTGCCGATCACGGCGATCCCGATCGCGGAGCCGACACGCTGCATCGTGGAGATCACCCCGCTCGCCGCTCCTGCGTCATCACGATCCACCGTCGCGACGATGAACTGCGCGTTGGGTGCAATGAAGGCTCCGTTGCCCAGGCCTGCGACGAACAGCGGAACCATCAGCGTCCAGTGCGAGATGGTGTCGGCCGAGCTGGTGGCCAGGATGACCCACAGCCAGATCAGTCCGATCGAGACCAATGACGCTCCGAGCACCAGAACGGTGCGACCGAGACGAATGGTCAGCCTGTTGCTCTGCGACGAGGCGATGATGCTGCCGATGGCGAACGGTATCGACACCAGGCCCGACGACAGAGCAGTGTTACCGAGTCCGGTCTGCCACAGCAGCGAGATGGTGAAGAAGATGCTGGTGAAGGCCGCGAAGTAGACGAGGGCGAGGATCACACCACCGGTGAACGCCGGGCGGGTGAACAGCCGCGGTGGCACCAGCGGACTGTGTCCACGGCCGGTGTGGATCACCTCCCACCACCCGAACGCTGCGATCAGCCCCAGACCAGCAGCGATCGTCATGTAAGTCCACAGCGGCCAACCCAGTTCTTGGCCCTCGATCAGAGGAACGAGTAGGGCTATCAGTCCTGCGGAGATGAGAACCAGTCCGAGCCAATCGATTCCGGGGCGGGACGTGGGGGCGGAATCATCCTTGTTCGGTAGCAATACAGCGGCAGCGACCAGACCGACGATTCCGATGGGCAGATTGACCCAGAAGACCAACCGCCACCCGTTCTCGTCGCCGAACGCCTGAATGATCAGGCCGCCGACGATGGGCCCCAGCGCAGTCGACACTCCGATGACGGCACCCATGATGGCAAAAGCCTTGCCTCGCACAGGCCCCGGAAACAGCAGCTGTATGAATGCGGTGACCGCGGGTACGAACATGCCGCCCGCCAGGCCCTGTACGACCCTGGCGACGACCAACTGCAGGTCGTCCTGCGCGAGACCACACGCGAAGCTCGCGACGGTGAACAACGCGAGGCCGGTGAAGAACACCCATTTGTGACCGACGCGGTCGCCTACCTTGCCCGCTGGAATCAGAGCCAGGCCGAATGCCAGTGCGTACCCCGAGATGATCCACGACAGAACCGATTCCGACGCATCCAACGTGGTGCTGATGGTCGGCAGAGCCACGTTCACGATGGTGGTGTCGAGCAATGCCATGAACATACCCAGCAACAGAACCACCAGCGCCTGCCAGGCGCGCTTGGGCACCTCGATCGCCGGTGGAGTTGCGGAGACACTGCGGTCGGTCACTGTGCTGCCCTTCGTAGTCGTAGCTGAGCAGTATCGGCCCACCGACCGATGGAGGCTAGCCGATCATGGCGGTGGCTGCGAACACCCACGACAGCCCCGCGGCCAACACAACGAACGCGGACGCGACGACGCGTCCGCCCCACCGTGTCTCCAGGAGCGAGCCGTCCACCACAGCCGTTTCCACCGGAGACGTTTCCACCATGGTCTGTGCGCTGGACGCATCCGTCGGCATCATGATCCACTTCCCACCCTGCATCTGCGAATCTCGTCATTTCCGGCCGCTGGATACCCCGGGCCCGCGTGCCGAAACTATCGCGATGCGACGATCGTCTCCACAGCGTCGAGAAACGGGTGCTGCGCCGCCAACAGCTTCGCTCTCGCCTGCTCGAGCCCGAACCACTCGATGCGGTCTACCTCGGGAAACGAGGCCATCACACCGGATTTCGGCGGCCACTCGATCTCGAATGTGTTGCTCACCGCATTCGAGACGTCCAGATCGGCTTCGACGCCGAAAGCGGTGACGATCTTTCCACCGCGCTGCGTGACGGTGCCGAGCTCCGCGTGTTCTCCGGCGGGCACATCCATCCCGACTTCCTCCCGAAACTCTCTGCGGGCCGCAGTCCACAGGTCTTCGCCTTCGATCGGGAGCCCTTTGACGATCGACCACGCTCCGTCGTCCTTGCGCGCCCAGAACGGTCCGCCGGGGTGTGCGATCAGGACCTCCGGACCGTCGGCACCCACGCGATACAACAGGATTCCTGCACTCGTATTGACCATGGCAAACAGGGTGCCATCAATTCGCTTGCTCCCCGTCGTCTCCCGTCACTACCGTTGTCGCGGCTCGCGATCGATCCCCCCGGAAGGCATACGAGATGGACACGACGTTGTCGAGCAGGGTCTGGTTGATCACCGGGGCCAGTTCGGGTTTCGGCCGCGAATTCGTTCGTGCCGCATTCGACGCGGGCGATCGGGTGGTCGCGACCGCCCGCAACGTTGCCGATCTCGAGGGGCCGGAGAGCGAGCGGTTGCTCCACGCTCGACTCGACGTGACCGAACAGGAATCGATCGATTCTGCGGTGGCCCACGCTCTCGGACGGTTCGGACGTATCGACGTCCTGGTCAACAATGCGGGCTACGGCCTGCTCGGCGCGTTCGAGGAGATCGACGACCGTCGGTTCCGCGACAACGTCGACGTCAATTTCTTCGGCCCGCTCGCCGTCACTCGGGCGGTGCTGCCCTCGATGCGGGCGCGACGACGCGGCCACATCGTGCAGATGTCCTCGGTCATCGGCGTGGTACCCGGTCCCGGTGGAACCGCTTATGCCGGGAGCAAATTCGCGCTGGAAGGATTTTCGGAAGCGCTTGCCGAGGAGGTGCGTCATCTCGGTATCGGAGTCACCATCGTCGAACCCGGCCCGTTCCGGACCGATGCAAGCGGCCGATCGATGCAGTGGGGAACGCCGCTGGACGACTACGCCGGACTGATCGGACCCGCTCGATCGGCGTTCGAGGCCACCCACGGCACGCAGACCGGAGACCCGCGCCGCGGAGCCGATGCCGTCTTGGCTGCAATTTCCTCCGACGCTCCTCCGCTTCGCCTACCGCTGGGCCCGACGTCCTTCGAGTGGATAGAGACCTACCTTCAGGATCGACTCGATCAGGTGCGGGCCGCTCGCCCCATGGGTTCCGACACCGACTACCGGTGAATCGCCGGTAACTTCCACACGCCGTGCCGTGAACCCGCGTAACAGCTATTGTCTACCGATGCAAGAGCGTGCAGCGTCCACCAGGCAGGCCGTACTCGAAGGAGCGGCCGCCAGCTTCGAGAAGTTCGGTTACGGCACAGCCAGTTTGAGCACCATCATCGCTCACGCCGGGGTGAGCAAAGGGGCGATGTACTTCCATTTCTCGTCCAAGGAAGAGTTGGCGCAGGCCGTGATCGACGCGCAACTGACGATGGCGGCAACTGCCACTGCCGTCATTGTCGACCACACCCCCAAGGCGCTCGATGCGTTGATTCTCGTCACCAAGGAGCTGGGACGTCAGCTGCAGACCGAGTCGATATCGCGTGGGGGCATGCGATTGACGCTGGAATCAGCCATCGCCGATGGTCCACACGCGGGGGCGTTCGAGGAGTGGATCGTCAAGATCGGCGATCTGATCGAGCGTGCCCAAGCCGAGGGGGACATCGTCGACGGCGTCGACCCGACCGCAGTGGGTCGGTACATCGTGTCGTCGTTCACCGGTGTGCACACTGTCTCGGAAATGGTGACCGGGCGCGCCGATCTCCAGCAGCGACTGACCGAGATGTGGCAGATATTGCTCCCCGCCGTCGTCCCGCGTCGACGCCTGCCGCGACTTCTCGCGCTCGCAGAGGACCCCGTTATCGACTGGAGCGATCGGTAGGAGCCAGCCACGGTTCGGACGTTGCCGTGACCGACATCGCCGACAGCACAGCACCGTCGTGCTCGAACTGGATGCGGTGCACGCCATCTGTGGAGTCGGTGTCGACGATGACCGAGCACGGGTTCGCCCACTCGGCGAACCCCATGAAGCGCACCTCGCACGACGTGAAGTCCAGCGTCGGCGTTCCGGTCGCCAGACGCAAGGCCTGACGCGCGGCCTCGAGCATGGTCACGCCGGGAAGATATTCGACGGAATGATCGAACATCGCCAGGTTACGAGGATCCGGTGCCACGACGATGGAGCCGTCGGAGGTGTGCCGTGCCAACACGACGTCGGAGGGATCGAGCCGTCCGACCTCAGAGGCCTCGACCACTTCGGTCCCGGCCGGCAGATACCGGAAGTGGGGGTCGGCCATCGACGAGGTGCGAAACTGCGAGTACACCTCGGGGCCGAGCGACCGTACCGACGCCGTTCCGAACGCAACGAGTCGGTCGCCGTTCAACAACCTGGCCGACAACTTCATGTTGTCCATCGACGTGTCGTCGAACGTCACGTCGGTCGTGATCGACTCGGCGACGAGCGAATCGTCGATCTCGTCGACCGACAGCGGATCGAGAATCTCGAAGCGAGAGTGCTCGATGAAGACGATGTGGTCGAGTGGCACTCCGTGATTGACGTGGCAGAAGAGGCTGATCGCTTGGCGCAGAGCCTCTGCCACCATCAACGAGTCGTGGGTGCGACGGACCGGAGCGAACATCCGATGGGAAGTCGGGAACTGAACAGCTGCCCGATGGGTTCCGTCCACCGTTTCGTAATCGGTCAACAACACGTCGGCCGGAGAACGCCGATGCACGAGGTGACGTGGAACGGTTGCTGCGTAACTCAAACTCATGAAGCCCCTTAAAACCGACCGATCCGGTTTTTTATAGCACTGTTGAGCCTCCCGGACCGCTCGTTCAGTATGTCGCGAACGACCGACAAAACCGGCATCGGTCGAATGGATTCATTCAATCGATATACAGCCAGGAGAGTCACGATCTGATAACCGACCGAGACCCTGGTACCACCGACCCGGACGACAAAAATCCCCGCCCGGAAAACCGGACGGGGATTGCGCTCCCCCACCTGGACTCGAACCAGGAACCCTTCGATTAACAGTCGAATGCTCTGCCAATTGAGCTATGGGGGATTACCTCGCGGCGTCACACTCTCGTGCGAGCCGTTGGAAACAATAGCGCACACACCCTGGTGAGTACCAAATCGCCCTGCTCGAGCGTCGCCGGAGCTCCGTCGGGCAAGATGGACCTACAGCCGCACGCTCTACGGAAGGACCCACTGATGATTCGTTTGGTACTGGCGGCTGGAGCTGCATATGTGCTCGGTGCCAAGGCCGGCCGGGGCCGGTACGAGCAGATTCGCAAGACGGCAAGCGCCGTTGCGTCGTCTCCGGCGACCAAGAAGGCCATCGAGGTCGGCCGCCAGAAGCTCTCCGATTCCCTCAACACCCAGCCCCGGCTCGAGCCGATGCAGCCGATCGACGACGAGACCCAGGTCTACGTTCCCCGCGATCAGCTACGTCGCTAACCGACCTCGGCGACACTTCCGACGGCGAGCTCGAGCAGACTACGGCGGTACTGCTCGAGGGCGATGAGATCGCCGAACAGCGCGTTGTAGTCGTCGGGCTTCTCGACCGGTGACATGCGCTGCAGCTTCGACTTGAGTTCTGCCACCTGCTGGCCGACCCACACTTCCTGCAGCCTCGCGAGTACACCCGAGATGTAGCGCGTGAGTGCGTCGTCGGCCACACGCATCGGGTCGACGGCCAGCTCGGTCACCAACGACACCACAACGGCATCCTTGGCCTGCTTGGCCACGGCGTCGACCCACTCCCCTCCGCCCAGTCCCGCGGCTGTACCCCCGGCAGCAGCCACCGCGTCGCGCACGGCCGCGTATGCCGGGTGATGAAAGCTCTCCGGCGGCAGCGAGTCGAACACCGTGCCCGCCATCGCAGGCATCTGCAGTACCGCCTTGAGAGCCTCCCGCTGCGGCCACAGAGACGGATCGGTGGGGTTCGGGCGCGGCGGCCCGGACGGAGCCTCGGTCGGCGTCGCCTGACGCTTCTCGAACGGCACACGCTTACCGCTGGTGTCGCCCCGAGCGCCCTTCTTCGCCTCGTCGCGCACGCGGGCGAGCACCATCGCTGTGTCGTCCCAGCCGGTCCAGCCGGCCAACTGCCGTGCGTACTCGTCCCGCAGCGACGCGTCCTTGATGCGCGCGACCACGGGCACGGTTCTTTTCAGGGCTTCGACGCGTCCCTCGGGGGTATCCAGATCATGTTCTCGCAGTAGCGATTTGACCACGAAGGCAAACATCGGGGTACGCCGGGCGACCAGATCGCGAACAGCGTTGTCGCCGGACTTCAAACGCAGGTCGCACGGGTCCATGCCGTCGGGCGCAACGGCGACGAAGGTCTGTCCGGCAATCTTCTGATCACCCTCGAATGCTTTCATGGCGGCGGCCTGCCCGGCATCGTCTCCGTCGAAGGTGTAGATCACTTCGCCGCGAAAGTAGCTGTCGTCCATCATCAATCGGCGCAGCATGGCCAGGTGGTCCTCGCCGAATGCGGTACCGCAGGACGCCACCGCCGTCTTGACCCCGGCCAGATGCATCGCCATCACGTCGGTGTAGCCCTCGACGATGACGGCCTGATGCGACTTCGCGATCTCCTTGCGCGCCAGGTCGAGACCGAACAACACCTGAGACTTCTTGTACAGCATGGTTTCCGGGGTGTTGATGTACTTACCCGGCATCGTGTCGTCGTCGAACAGTTTACGGGCACCGAAACCGATGACGTCGCCGCTCTGACTGCGAATCGGCCACACCAATCGGCGTCGGAAACGGTCGATGGGCGTGCCGCGCTTGCCGGGTGTCGCCAGGCCCGCGTCCACGATCTCCTTGGCCTCGAAGCCCTTGCCCAGCAGGTGTTTGGTGAGAGTGTCCCAACCGTCGGGTGCGTATCCGCAGCCGTAAGCCAATGCAGCGTGGCCGTCGAAGTTACGTTCGGTGAGGTAGTCACGTGCGGTCTGGGCGTCGGGGCCGCTGAGCCTACCCGCATAGAACTCCTGCGCTGCCGCGTTGGCAGCGATCAGACGCGCTCGGGTGCCGCGGTCACGTTGAACCGATGGCCCTCCGCCCTCGTAGGAGATCGAATAGTTCAGCCGGTCGGCGAGTTGCTCGACGGCCTCGACGAAGGAGATGTGTTCGATCTTCTGGAGGAAGGAGTAGGCATCACCTCCCTCGCCGCAACCGAAGCAGTGGTAATGACCGTGATTGGGTCGAACATGGAACGACGGCGATTTTTCGTCGTGGAAGGGGCACAACCCCTTCATGGAGTCGCCGCCCGCGCGCTTGAGGGAGACGTAGTCGCCGACGATGTCTTCGATCCGTGTGCGTTCGCGAATGGCGGCGATGTCGCGTTCAGGAATTCGGCCGGCCACGTGTGCAGTCTAGCGTCGAACCAGACACCCGACACCCGCCGATCAACCCCAGCTGGCCTGAGCTCCCAGCGAGCGCTTGTCGATCAGTTCGAGTCGACTTTCGGTGTACGAGGCGATCTGATCGACGACAACTCGGGTTCGTTCGGCGTCGCTTTCTGCGCGCTGCCAGGCCGGGACCAGGATGGGGTCCAGCTCCCCTGGTGCCGAGCGCAGCAACCACTCGGCGACGCGGTGGATTCGGTCACGTTGACGCTCCTGGCGGATCTTGTGTCCGGCGTCGGACATCACGTACCTCAGCGCCATGGTTTTGAGCAATGCAACTTCCGAGCCGACGATCGACGGCACCACCAGGTCGGCGTCGTACCGGCTCAACGGCGCGGTGCCGTACCTCTCGTGGGTGCCCTCGATGGCAGCTGTCGCGAAGCGCCCGACCAGTTCGCTCGTCATGTGCTTGAGTGCGACGGATGCTTCGAGGGTGCCGTCGTAGCGTCCGACGGCGATCACGACGGGCATCCTCGACAACCGGCTCGCAGCGTCGATCAACTCGTCGACATCGAGTCCGCGGAATTCCGAGACACCGAGTTCGGCGAGTGCGCGCTGCTCGATCGGGTCGGACAGCGCGCGTAGGTCGATGCGGGCGTCGATGACGCCGTCCTCGACATCGTGTACCGAGTAAGCAACGTCATCGGACCAATCCATGGTTTGCGCTTCGAGACACTTGTGCTTGTCCGGTGCAGTGTCACGTACCCAGCCCAGAATCGCGGAGTCGTCGTCGTAGGCACCGAATTTCGCGCCTGGTGCCGGCCGGATCCAGGGATACTTGGTCGCGGCGTCGAGAGATGCTCGGGTCAGGTTCAATCCCGCGCTGCGCCCATCGGCGTCGAGGATCTTCGGCTCGAGGCCGGTGAGAATGCGTAGGTTCTGCGCGTTGCCCTCGAACCCACCACAGTCCGTGGCCACTTCGTCGAGGGCCCGTTCACCGTTGTGGCCGTAGGGCGGATGGCCGATGTCGTGGGCCAAGCCTGCGAGATCGACCAGATCGGGGTCGCTGCCGAGGCCTTCGGCGATGCTGCGGCCGATCTGCGCGACTTCGAGCGAGTGCGTGAGCCGAGTTCGCGGAGTGTCGCCGTCCCGAGGCCCGGTCACCTGTGTCTTGTCTGCGAGACGGCGCAGTGCAGCGCAGTGCAACACCCGTGCCCGGTCGCGCGCGAAAGCACTTCGATGCGAGGCGTTGTTCGTTCCCGGTTTCAGGCCGGCGGTCTTCGGGGGTTCGGTGACGAATCGTTCGACGTCGTGCGCCGAGTAGGTGCCGGTCATGTCACTGGCCTGCCGTGTAGGAGAAGTCTGCCGTGAAGTGAGTCAGCTGGTACCACAGCAGTGCGCCTGTCTCCCTGGCAATTCCGTGTGCCTGTGACTCTCTGGTGTAGACGGCCGGTCCGGTACGCGTCGGTGAGGTCCATGCATCGAGCCCAGCGTCACGCGCCATGGTTCGAGTGCGCAGCGAATGCCACGGATCACTGACCAGCACCACCGACGACTTGCCCTCGTCGCGGAGTGTGTCGCTCACGGCCTCGATGCTCTCGAGCGTGTCCGAGCCGGTCTCGACGGCCACGATGGCGTCCGCCGGCACTCCCTGCTCGATCAGATAGTTGCGCCCCGACGCGGCCTCGGTGAACAGGTCACCTTCCTGCTTGCCGCCGACGGTGACGATCTCGGGGGCGATTCCTCGCTCGTACAGCGCCGCGGCCTGGGACAGTCGGGCCTCGAACACCGTCGAGGGTGTCCCGCTGTACTGCGCTGCACCCAGTACGACGATGGCGTCGGCCTTGGAGTAGTCGTCGATGCGAGCAACCTGCCACACCCGGACCGCAGTCCCTGCGACCAGCACCACCGCCATCAGGACCACTCCCGCGACCAGCCGACCGGTCCAGCGTCCCAGCGTTCCGAAGAAGCCGAGGCGCTCGGGACCGGGGTCCGAGGCATACCGATCGTCGTACGGGTCGCCGTACGGGTCTCGGTCGAGAGTTGAATTCACCCCTCGAGTTTGCCAGGCCCGCGCATCGGCTCGGTCACGGCGCGCCTCGTAGGAGCTACAGCCACCCGCGGTCCTCGGCCACTCGAACCGCTTCCGCACGAGTAGTGGTACCGGTCTTGCCTATCGCGGACGACAGGTGGTTGCGCACCGTTCCCTCCGACAGGTGCACCGCGGCAGCGATGGAGCCGGCCGTCCCACCCTGCGCTGCTGCGCGGAGAACCTCCTGCTCACGGGCGGTCAGAGGCGATACGCCGTCGGTCAAGGTCTCGGTCGCCAGCGCCGGATCGACGACGCGGAGCCCCATGTGCACCCGTCGAACTGCATCGGCCAGCTGCTTGGCGGGAGTGTCCTTGACCACGAAACCGGACGCACCCGCATCTATGGCGCGGCGGAGGTATCCGGGGCGGCCGAACGTGGTGACGATCAGCACTCTCGACTCGGGTGCCACCAGGGTCAGCTCGGCGGCCACGTCGATTCCGTTCTTGCCCGGCATCTCGACGTCGAGCAGTACGACGTCGGGTCGATGCTCCAGCACAGCCGCAACCACTTCGTCCCCTCGCCCCACCTCCGCCACGACGTCGAGATCGTGCTCGAGACCGAGCAGTGCTGCGAGGGCTCCACGCACCAGAGCTTGATCGTCGGCCAGCAACAGTCTGATACTCATGGTGCCGCGACCTCCACCTTGAATCCGCCGGTCGGAACCCGGGCGACCGTCAGTGAACCACCGGCAGCGCTCACGCGTTCCCCCAACCCGCGAAGCCCGTTTCCCCCGCAGGTGTCCTCGGCAGGTCCGCGTCCGTCGTCGACGATGGAAATGCTCGACGGCGTCAGCGTCACTCGGCAGTGTTGCGCGTGCGAGTGTCGAACCACGTTGGTCACCGCTTCACGCAGGACCCAGCCGAACAGTTCGCGGTGTCTCAGCGGCACCATATCGGCATCGGCGGGCAGGTCGACATCGATGGCTGCGGCCACCAGTGCTGTTCTTGCACTGGCCAATTCGGTGCCGATGTCGATCTGGCGCATGCCGCCGACGGTGCTGCGAACATCGGCGAGTGCTTGCCGGGCAAGGGTTTCCACCTCCGCGATCTCGACTGCCGCTCGGGCGGCATCGATCTCGAGCAGCCGTCCGGCCAGTTCGCTCTTGACGGTGATGACTGTCAGGGAGTGCCCGAGAATGTCGTGTACGTCCCGGCTCATCCGCTCACGTTCGGCGACGATCGCCAGATCTGCCAATTGCTGCCTGGCAACGGCCAATTCGTGGTTGCGCTGAAATACCTGAGTGATGCCCCATGCCGCAGCCGAACTGATCAACAGCTGAAACGCGAAGAAGTTGTCGGGCTCCCAGGAATCGATGAAGCGAGGCGTCAGTTCGACGATCACCACCATCACCGCGACCAACGTCCACGCCTGCCGGACCGGCAGGGTCATCATCGCCAGCACCGCGATGTAGACGGTGGCGCCGAAGCCGGTGGTTCCGACCAATGCACTCATCGCGACTGTCAGGGCGACCATCGCACCGAGTGCGATCCACGCCTGCGAGGTGGGCAGCGGATGTCCTCGGCGGTGGCCGTTGCGGAACCGCCAGAAGGTGGTCGTGAACACCGCACCGAAACCGACGATCGCAATGATCCCGGCAGCCCGGGCCGCGATCGACGGCAGAGCGAGAATCTCGTTCAACGGGTAGATCAGGTAGATCAGCCAGATGGCTCCGAACATCCAGCCGTATCGCCAGACCCTCCCCTCCGGCAGGTCGGCGGTGAACGTGGTCATGTCGCCCACGGTATCCCCGTGGGCGACACGATCAGCAGTTTCGGCGTCAGGCACGCTTGGTGTCTTTTCGGAACAGCAGGGCCGCTCCGGCTACGAACACCGCGGCCCACACCACCAGGTTCACCACGGCGATCGCCAGAGTGCCCGCGTCGGCTGACGTGAACGGCGCTCGGGCCACCGTGGCCAAGCCGTAGAGCGGGGTGAACTTGGCCAGCATCGGGAACCAGCCGCTGTCGCCGAGAGGGACGAACAATCCGCCGGCCAGGGCGAGGAAGGCCAGCACCGGTCCGAGGATCTGCATGACGTTCTCCGACGGCAGCAGGTAGCCCATGAACAACCCGAATGCGGCGAACACCGCAGATCCGAGCCACGCGATCACACCGCAGGCGAGCCACACCCAGATCGGCATGTCGGCTCCGAAGAACTTGGCGACGACGAATACCACGACGATCGCTGCAGCACCCATTGTCATGGCCACGAGGACCTTGGTGATGATGTAGGCCACGGGCTTGAGCGGGGTCAACCGCAGCTGCCTGCTCCACCCCTGCGCCCGTTCGACCGATACCATGGCTCCCCCGCTGGTCGTTGCCAGCATCGCTCCGTAGACGGCCATGCTGATGGCGATGTAGCCCGTGACGTTGCCGTGCGCGAAGGAGTAGTCGGTCTTGAAGTCCGACTGTGTACCGAAGATGACGAAGAACACCGGCGGCATCACCAACGTGAAGATCAGCGTCCGCTTGTTTCGGAACAGTCTGCGGATTTCGAGCCCGAGGAAGGTGGGCGAGAATCCGCCCCAGGCAACGGCTCTGGCGGATGTGCGGGCGGTTGCGGACTGCGTGGTGGTGGTCATCGGATACTCCCGGCGAGTTCGGTGTCGGCATCGGTGGTCAGGGCGAGGAAGGCGTCCTCGAGGTTCCGCGAGACGATCTCCAGATCGGTCGCATGCGCGTCGTTCAGTAGGTACCGGGCCACGGAGTCGGAATCTCGGCCGTGCACGATCACCCGATCGCCACGAGTCTCCACGCGGTCGACCCCGGGCAGAGCGAGCAACATCGATCGATCGACGCCGGGCAAGGTCGCGGTGACGGTGCGTCCAGCAGCCAGGTTCTTCACCTCGGCGGCGCTACCGTCGGCGACGATCTTGCCGTGCCGCACCAGCACGATCCGGTCGGCGTAGGCATCGGCCTCGTCGAGATAGTGCGTCGCGAACAGCACCGTTCGGCCGGTACTCGCGTCCTGGCGAATGGCGTTCCAGAAATCGCGACGCCCCTCGACGTCCATGCCCGTGGTCGGCTCGTCCAACACCAACAGATCCGGGTCGGGCAACAGAGCGAGCGCGAATCGCAGTCGCTGTTGCTGGCCGCCGGAGCATTTCGCCACTCGACGGTCGCCGATGTCGGCGATGCCTGCCCGGGTCAGCACCTCTTTCACCGAACGGGTGTGGGCGAACAGTGCCGATGTCAGCTCGACGGTTTCGCGGACGGTCAGGTCGCGGAGCAACCCACCGGTCTGCATGACGGCCGAGATGCGCCCCTGGGCGATGGCGTCGGCGGGCGTTCCTCCGAACACCGACACCGACCCGGTGGTGGGTGTTGCCAGGCCGAGCATCATGTCGATGGTCGTCGTCTTACCCGCTCCGTTGGGTCCGAGGAATGCGACGACCTCGCCCGGTTCGATCGACAGGCTCAGCCCGTCCACCGCACGGACAGATCCGTATGTCTTGGTGACGCCTCGCAGTTCGACTGCCTTCGTTGTGGTCATGACAGTTACTCTGCTGCGGCCCGAGCCCATGCACCTCGACCGAGCGTCACGATTGCACGATGACAACTGTCATGGATCGACCTGCTCGATTCGGACACGACCCAGCCGGTAGATTTCATCGCATGGCAGTCCAGCACCGGCGGCACCCCAGCGCCACAGTCCGTAGGTCGGTCCATCGATTTCGTCGTCTCGCCGCTACGGGTGCTCTGACCCTGTTCGCCGCGGTCCTGCTCGCACCGGGGGTTGCATCCGCCGAGGCTCCCTCGCGACTGGCCACCCAGATCACCGACAACGTCCAGGCTCTCGACCCTGATTCGCTGGCCGAGGTGCAGACCTCCATCGACGACCTCTACAGCAGCAGCCAGCTCAGGCTGTGGGTCACCTACGTGGCAGATTTCGACAACATGTCGGCAACGAACTGGGCCCAGCAGACATATGAACGAAGCGACCTCGGTCAGCGTGACGTCCTGCTCGCAGTCGCGACCGTCGATCGCTCGTACTACCTCGCCGTCAACACCGGACTCTCGCAGATCACCACGGCCGAGCAGGACGACATTCGCGTCAACGACGTCGAACCCGCACTGGGCGAAGAGGATTGGTCGGGAGCGGCCATAGCGGCCGCAGGCGCTCTCGGCGAGGCCTATGCGTCGAGCGGCGACGGTGGTTCGTCGGCACCGCTGCTGATCGGTGTCGGTGTGTTGGCGGTTGCAGGCGGCGGCGCTGTCGTCTACTCCTCGCGGCGCAAGAAGGCCAGGGTGGCCGCCGAGGTGGACGCCGTGGCGAAGATCGACCCGAGCGACCCGGCCGCACTGGCCAAGTTCCCGATAGACGTTCTCGACACCCGCGCCAAGGAAATTCTGATCGAGACCGACAACGCCGTGCGCGCGAGCGAAGAAGAATTGACCCTTGCCCGAGGCGAATTCGGCGATTCGGCAGCCGCTCCGTTCATCACGGCGTACGACAACGCCAAGAAAGCTCTGGCCTCTGCCTTCGAGATCCGTCAGCGCCTCGACGACGCCATTCCAGAGACCCCCGATCAGCGGCGGGCGATGCTCGTCGAGATCATCTCCTCGTGCGGTCAGGCAGATCGCGAGCTCGACTCTCGGGTCGAGGAGTTCGACGGATTCCGCGACCTCGTGATGAATGCCGGCTCGCATCTCGACGAGCTCACCCAAGCCAGCATCGGCTTGACGGTGCGCATTCCGCAGTCCGAAACCGTACTTGCTCAGCTGCATTCGGAATTCTCCGAGACCGCTTTGAAGTCGATAGCCGACAACGTAACGATGGCCAAGGATCGAGTTGCGCTGGCCGAGGAGAACATCGAAGCCGGCCGCAAGGCCGCAGCACTCCCGCCAGGAAAGCAGGGTCCGGCCGTCACCGCGATTCGGACCGCAGAACGAGCCCTCGATCAGGCGAAGTCTCTGCTCGATGGAGTCGACCACGCCCGCGACGACATCGGGCACGCGATAGCCACCCTGGCCGACGCCATCGCCGACGTCCGACGCGACATCGAGCAGGCCCGCGGACTGGCCGAACACGGCGGTGCCGAACTGCAGGCGGCGATGGCCGCGGCACAGACTGCGTTGAAGAATGCGGAGACAGCGCAGTCGAGCGACCCGCTCGGCAGTTACACCGCCCTTGCCGCAGCAGATTCCGAACTCGAGAAGATCGTCGACGAAGCGTCGGCGGAGAAGGCCGCCGAGGATCAGCTGCGGGCGCGTCTGGAACGCGATATCGCGGCTGCTCAGGCGCAGATCACCGCTGCAGCGGACTACATCTCGACGCGGCGCGGCGGCGTGGGTGCCGATGCTCGAACGCGGTTGTCCGAAGCCGAACGGCATCTCGGCGCGGCTCGTCAACTCGAACCCGAGAACCCTGACGAGGCCCTCAAGCACGCGCATGCCGCCAGCCAGTTGGCCTCGCGCGCGTCGCAGATCGCCCAGTCCGATGTGCAGAACTGGGAAAACCGTCACGGTCCACGCGGCGGCGGTAGCGGCGGCAACGTTGCTGGCGCTGTGCTCGGCGGAATCCTGATCAACAGCGTTCTACGCGGAGGTGGCGGAGGATTCGGCGGCGGCTTCGGTGGTGGCGGGGGCTTCGGCGGCGGCGGTGGAGGCGGCGGCGGCGGCTTCGGCGGTGGTGGCGGCCGCTTCTGATTCGACCCCGATATGCCACAGGGCCCGATCTCACGAGGAGATCGGGCCCTGTGGTGTTGTGAGCTCTATGCGCCGATCAGTCGGGACGCGATGTAGCCCTCGACCTGATCGAGAGCCACGCGCTCCTGCGCCATCGTGTCGCGTTCGCGGATGGTGACGGCGTGGTCATCGAGGGTGTCGAAGTCGACGGTGATGCAGAACGGGGTACCGATCTCGTCCTGACGACGATAGCGGCGACCGATCGCTCCGGCGTCGTCGAATTCGACGTTCCAGTACTGACGCAGTTGCTGCGCAAGATCTTTCGCCTTCGGCGTCAGATCGGCGTTACGCGAGAGCGGGAGCACCGCTACCTTCACCGGGGCAAGACGGCGATCGAGCTTGAGCACGACACGCTTGTCGACACCG
Organism: Rhodococcus sp. WWJCD1; assembly: GCF_002258735.1. NCBI lineage: Bacteria > Bacillati > Actinomycetota > Actinomycetes > Mycobacteriales > Nocardiaceae > Rhodococcus > Rhodococcus sp. WWJCD1. The sequence goes on along the minus strand of NZ_NOXY01000026.1, from coordinate 239,039 downwards.
CCCTTGGCGTTGGGAGCCTCGTCCTCGGTGTACGCGTCGACGAGGAACGCCATCAGCGAACGCGTCAGGCCTGCCGCCGGTTCGATGACATACGGGGTGTAGCGAGTGTCGGTGGCCTGCTCGTAGTAGCTCAGGTCCTGGCCCGACGCCTTCGAGTGCACCGACAGGTCGTAATCGGTGCGGTTCGCGACACCCTCGAGCTCACCCCACGCACTGCCCTGGAAACCGAACTTGTACTCGATGTCCACGGTGCGCTTGGAGTAGTGCGACAGCTTCTCCTTGGCGTGCTCGTAGAGCCGCAGGTTCTCCGGATCGATACCGAGATCGGTGTACCACTTCATGCGGTAGTCGATCCAGTACTGATGCCACTCGTCGTCCTCGCCGGGCTTGACGAAGAATTCCATCTCCATCTGCTCGAATTCGCGGGTGCGGAAGATGAAGTTTCCGGGAGTGATCTCGTTACGGAAGCTCTTGCCGATCTGGCCGATACCAAAGGGCGGCTTCTTGCGCGAGGTGGTCAACACGTTGGCGAAGTTGACGAAGATGCCCTGCGCAGTCTCTGGACGCAGGTAATGCAGGCCCTCTTCGTTGTCGACCGGGCCGAGGAAGGTCTTGAGCAGGCCCGAGAACGCACGCGGCTCGGTCCACGAACCGGGCTCGCCGGTCTCGGGGTCGCGGATATCGGCCAGGCCGTTCTCCGGCGGATGGCCGTGCTTCTCTTCGTAGGCCTCGATGAGGTGATCGGCGCGGTACCGCTTGTGTGTGTGCAGCGACTCCACCAGCGGGTCCGAGAACGTCTCGACGTGACCGGACGCCTCCCACACCTGACGGGGCAGGATCACCGACGAGTCGAGCCCGACGGTGTCGTCCCGGCTGGTGATCATGTTGCGCCACCACTGCTTCTTGATGTTCTCCTTGAGCTCGACGCCCAACGGGCCGTAATCCCAGGCCGACTTGGTACCGCCGTAGATCTCGCCGCACGGGTAGACGAGGCCTCTGCGCTTGGCGAGGTTGGCGACGGTTTCGACTTTGGACTTGGGTGCCACTGGCGGAGCTCTCCATCTTCGGTTACATCGTGATTCTCGGTCACATCGCTCGAGGGGTGACGCGGGCGGTTTTCGCCCTGATCAGACTATCTGGCTCGGCGGGCGAATCCGAACACCGGTCGAGTTCGGAATTGACATGCGTACTTGTGCATATCACAATGAATACGATTTGCAATAGCGATAACTGCACTAACCTGATGCCATGACATCGATTGTGCAGAGAGAGTTCGCCGAGAACGAGTCGGCAACCGAAGGAGCCGCAACCGTGTCCACCGAGCAGGCCGTTCACACAGATTCGCCGGATCGGCAGGACCCCGAGCATCCGATGCACGAGAACGACCCGTTCGCCGCCGCTCCCCCGGCCCACATTCCGCCGAAGGAGACCCTGGCCGCGGCCGGCGACATTCTGCGCGCGCTTGCGGCCCCGGTGCGGATCGCGATCGTGCTGCAGCTGCGCGAGTCCGAGCGATGCGTCCACGAACTCGTGGTCGCCCTCGGTGTCACGCAGCCGTTGATCAGCCAGCACCTCCGGGTACTCAAGGCTGCGGGTGTGGTGCGTGGAGAACGCAACGGCCGCGAGGTCCTGTACCGACTCGTCGACGATCACCTCTCCCACATCGTCGTCGACGCCGTGGCCCACGCCGAGGAAGGCCGGAACCTGTGACCGAGAAGTCCACCGATACCGCAACGCCGAGACGACCCGTCGTGGTCGGAGTACGAGCCACGAAGCAACGCAGTGCGATCTCGGACTTGCTCGACACCATCGAGGAATTCAAATCTGCACAAGACCTGCACGACGAATTACGTAAGCGCGGTGAGGGAATCGGCCTGACAACCGTCTATCGCACGCTCCAGACGCTGGCCGACGCCGGCACGGTGGACGTGCTTCGCACCGACAACGGCGAGTCGGTCTACCGGCGTTGCTCCTCGGGCCATCATCACCACCTGGTGTGCCGAGCATGCGGATTCACCGTCGAGGTCGAGGGGCCCACCGTCGAGAAGTGGTCCCAGACTGTCGCCGAGTCCAATGGCTTCACCGACGTGAGTCACACCATCGAAATTTTCGGCACCTGCAGTCAGTGCAGCGCGGCGGGTCGCTGAACCTCGCTCACGTCAGGGCGTCGGCCACGCGAGGCACCACCGCGTCGATGGCGAACGGTATCGACAGAACCGAGTTGTACGTGATCGCGCCGCGCTGATCGGTGGACAGCGGAAGGATCGCATCGTTGCGCGCTGCCTTCAATGTCCCGAAGATCGGATTTTCCGCCACGACGTCGATGGGCTCACCCGTGCCGAGGTACAGCACCACATCGGCGTCGAGCATCGAGATGTTCTCCAGCGAGACCGGTACGAAGAAGTTCGTGCCGTCGTCCTGAGCGAGAATGGGCTCCGGAACCTTCAATCCCAACGAGGTGACGAACGTACCGCGGGCATCGCCGGGTAGGAACGCACCGAACTGCCCGTCGTAGGGAAGCACCACGGCGGCAGTCCTGCCCGCGAACTCGGGGTGTTCCGTGCGAACCTGCTCGAGCAACGCGGTCGTCTGCGCATTGAGCTCCTCGCCACGCTCGGATTCGCCCATCGCGCGCGAGATGGTGTCGGTGGCCACCTCTCGATCGACGGCATATGCCGCCGATCCCGCCGGTCGAGCGATCGTCGGGGCGATGTCACTGAGTTTTGTGTAGGTGGCCTCGTCGAAGCCGGCGTTCAGCCCGGTGATCAAATCCGGTGCCAGAGAGGCGATCAGCTCGAAGTTCGGTTCGGACTCCGAGCCCAGCAGTGTCAATGGTGCGTCGCCCACCAACTCGTCGGTCCACGGACCGAGTCCGGTCTCGTAGAAGGTGTACCCGGTGTTCCCGACCGGCACAGTGCCGAGGGCAATGACGGCGTCGGCGTCGGACACTCCGAGTGTGACGATGCGAGTGGGCTTCTCCGGAACGGTCGTGCTGCCGTAGATGTGGTCGATGACGACCGGGAAGACACCGTCGGCCGACGGGGTACCCGATTCGCCGGTATCTGCGGTCGAGCAGGCCGTCAGGGATACACCGAGGACGATCACCGCCACCACTGCCGTCAGCATTCGGGTCGACCGCATTGTCATCGCATCCGCCTCTACTCGAAGTAAGTACAGGCATACCTTAGCTGACCGATCAGGGCAGCAGGCCTTCCCGTGCTTTCTCGACGCCGGCGAGCACCAGGATCAGCATCGTCAACATGGCCTCGTCGTCCAGCCCGTTCGCCGGAAAGGTGTAGCGCAGCAACACATCTGCGAGCTTGTCGTGAGTATTGACGGAGATCGCGCCGAATTGCGAATCCGCATTGCGGTCCGAGACCTTCTTGTGCAGCGCCGCCTTGAGCGGCCTGTCCCACGCCAACACCGCGGTGAGCGAGAGCACCTCGAGTTCGGGTGACAGCTGTACGGCCCGCAACGAGCACAGGGCACCGGCGTAGTCGAAACCGAGTGACCCCTCCTCGCCGACGGTCACCGTGGCGAACTGCGACAGCGCCAGCCGAGCACGCGTCTGCAACGTCAACTGATCGGAGCTGTCGATACCCTGTACTTCGTCACTCATATTTCACTCCGCCGAATCGTCGATCACGCGAAGCGAATTCGATACACGCCTCCCACAGGTCCCGGCGGTCGAAATCCGGGAAGAGCTTCTTCTGGAATACGAACTCCGCATATGCGGATTGCCACAGCAGGAAGTTCGACGTTCGCTGCTCCCCCGACGGTCGCAGGAACAAGTCCACGTCCGGCATATCCGCTTCGTCGAGGTACTTCGCGACGGTTGCCTCGGTGATCTTCTCGGGGTTCAGCTTGCCTGCGGCAACCTGTCGGGCAATTTCCCTTGTCGCATCGGCAATCTCGGCACGCCCACCGTAATTGACGCACATCGTCAACGTCATCACGGTGTTGTGCTTCGTCAGCTCCTCGGCCACTTCGAGTTCCTTGATGACGCTGCCCCACAACCTGGGTCGCCGACCGGCCCAGCGGACCCGGACGCCCATCTCGTTCATCTCGTCGCGTCGACGACGAATGACGTCACGGTTGAAGCCCATCAGAAACTTGACCTCGTCGGGACTGCGCTTCCAGTTCTCCGTCGAGAAGGCGTACGCGGACAACCACTGCACACCGATCTCGATACATCCGCAGACGGTGTCCATGAGCACCGCTTCGCCCTGCTCGTGCCCCGCGGTGCGCGGCAGACCGCGATCCTGCGCCCACCGACCGTTGCCGTCCATCACCAAGGCGACGTGGCGAGGTATGAGTTCCGGCTGCAGAATCGGCGGCCGAGCGCCCGACGGGTGCGGGTCGGGAGGGCGCACTGCCGACTGTCCGTCAGGCCGGGGTTGCGGCTCTCGTCGTCGAATCACGGTCCCCATCCTGCCCGACGGTATCGGCGAACACGGAGTCAGGTTGCGCCAGCGGCACCTGATGCGGGTGCGAGCGTTCGATGAGTGGAAGTGTGCGCAATTGTCGTTCCAGATGCCATTGCAGATGCGCCGCCACCAGCCCACTGGCCTGCTTGCGAACCGCATCGGAGGTGGTGACGGTGTAGTCCCACTCGCCTCGTTCGAGCGCGACCATCAGATCCAGGACCCCGGTCGACGGCGTCGCCGATCCGGGCGGGCGGCAGTGCACACACACCGCTCCACCGGCGGCGACATGAAATGCGCGATGTGGCCCGACTGCGGCGCAGCGCGCACAATCGGTCAGTGCGGGTGCCCATCCGGCGAAGCCCATGGCGCGCAGCAGATAAGCGTCGAGCACCAGCTCGGGAGGGCGGACGTGCTGGGCAAGCGCTCGAAGCGCTCCGACGGTCAGCTGATGCAGTCGCTGCGCCGGTGCATGCTCCTCGCCCGCCAGTCGTTCGGCGGTCTCGAGAACGGCACAACCGGTGGTGTAGCGGCCGTAATCGGCGACGATGTCTCCGCCGAACGCGTCGACGGTGTGCACTTGGGTGACGATGTCGAGGTTGCGTCCCGGATAGAGCAGTACGTCGATGTGCGCGAACGGTTCCAGCCGTGCACCGAACTTGGACTTGGTACGACGCACCCCTTTGGCGACGGCCCGTACGATACCGTTCTCCCTGGTCAACAACGTGACGATGCGGTCGGCCTCACCCAGCTTGTGCTGGCGCAGGACGACTGCGTTGTCACGGTATGGCCTCACGGCTTCCAGTCTCCCACGGGTGCCGCATCGGTGGCCGCTTCCCGCGCTGGAGAGAAGTCGATACTGTGCGAACGTGGATTTTCATCGGTCGACTCTCGTTGCCCAGGCCGCCGCACTCGCGTCGGGTCGCATCACCTCGGTACAGGCGGTCACCGAATCACTCGACCGGATCGAGAAGAGCCAACCCACTCTCAACGCCTTCCGAATAGTGCGCCGCGACGCCGCACTCGCCGAGGCCGCCGAGGCGGATCGACTGCGCGCCGCCGGTGGAACCGCGCCCCTGCTCGGCGTTCCGATCGCCGTCAAGGACGATGTGGATGTCACCGGCGAGCCCACCGCCTTCGGCTGCGCCGGGCCCTTTCCGCCTGCCACCGCAGACTCGGAGGTGGTGCGCAGACTGCGCGCGGCCGGAGCGGTGATCGTGGGCAAGACCAACAGCCCCGAGCTTGGCCAATGGCCGTTCACCGGCGGCACCTTCGGACACACCCGTAATCCGTGGGACCGCGAGCGCACCCCCGGCGGCTCCTCGGGTGGCAGTTCTGCAGCGGTGGCTGCCGAATTGGTCTCGGCTGCACTGGGTTCCGACGGTGCCGGCTCGGTTCGGATCCCGGCGTCGTGGACCAATCTCGTGGGCATCAAGCCGCAACGGGGACGGATATCGACGTGGCCGGACGCCGAGGCCTTCAACGGCATCACCGTCATCGGCCCGCTCGCGCGCACGGTGGCCGACGCCGCTCTTCTCCTCGACGTGGTCTCCGGTGGCCACGACGGCGATCTGCATCGCCCGGCTCCGTTGACCGTCTCGGATGCTGTCGGACGCAACCCCGGCTCGCTGCGAATAGCGCTGAGCCTGCGCAAGCCGTTCATCCCGACGCCTGCCCCGCTGGACCCGGAGATCGCGGCCGCGGCGTACGAGATGGCCGCGGTGCTGCGATTGCTCGGACACCAGGTGGTCGTCGACGATCCCGCATACGGAATGTTGCTGGGGCTCAACTTCTTACCGCGCTCGCTGGCAGGCGTTGCCACGTGGCTCGATCGCCTTCCCGATCCGGCCCTCGCCGACCCAAGGACCCGAGCCAACGCCAAGAGCGGCCGGGCCCTCGCCGGAGCCCCGTTGCGCGCAGCCCGCGCGGCCGAACCGCGCATCGGGCGCCGCATCGGCCGGTTCTTCGACGACTACGACATCGTGCTCGCCCCGACCACGGCAACTCCCCCGCCGCGGGTCGACGCCATCGACGGCATCTCCAACACCGACACCGATCGGGTCATCACCGAGCATTGCCCCTACACGTGGCCGTGGAATGTCCTGGGCTGGCCCAGCGTGAACGTCCCCGCGGGTCTGACGAAGAGCGGCCTTCCCATCGGACTGCAGTTGATGGGACACGAATCATCGGAGCCACTGCTGGTGTCGGTTGCCGCTCAACTCGAGAACGTGCTGCAGTGGCACCGCAAGCGCCCCGAACCGTGGTGGACCCAGGTGAGTGAAACTTCGTAGTCTGCTCACCTGGGAAGGTCAGAAGCCGAGCTTGCCCATCTGCTTGGGGTCGGTTTGCCAGTCCTTGGCGATTTTCACGTGCAGGTCCAGATAGATCCTGGTGCCGAGCAACTTCTCGATCTGCAATCGCGACGCCGTGCCGACCTCTTTGAGTCGTGAGCCGCCCTTGCCGATGATGATGGCCTTCTGACTCGACCGCTCGACGTAGAGAATCGCGTGCACGTCGAGCATGTTGTCATGACCCTCGCGGGGCACGACTTCTTCGATGACAACGGCCAGCGAGTGAGGTAGCTCATCGCGGACGCCTTCGAGCGCGGCCTCCCGAATGAGCTCGGCCATGAGGATTTCCTCCGGCTCGTCGGTCAGCTCACCGTCGGGGTAGAACGCCGGTCCCGGTGGCAGTTCCGACGCCAGCAGATCTACCAGCTTCTCCACCTGCTCACCGGATTCGGCCGATACCGGAATCACGTGGCTGGAGTCGCCGAGGAGCTTCGACAGCGCCATCAACTGCTGCACGACGCGTTCCTTCTTGACCTTGTCGATCTTGGTGACGATGCCGATCAAGGTGGTCTTGGGGGCGATGTGGCGAACCTGCTCGAGGATCCATCGGTCCCCCGGTCCGATCTTCTCGTCGGCCGGGATACACAGGCCGATGACGTCGACCTCGGAGTACGTGTCCTGCACCAGATCGTTGAGTCGCTGCCCCAGAAGCGTTCTGGGGCGGTGCAATCCAGGTGTGTCGACGAGGATCAACTGCGCGTGCTCGCGGTGCACGATGCCGCGGATGGTGTGCCGCGTCGTCTGCGGACGCGAGGACGTGATGGCGATCTTCGACCCCACCAACGCATTGGTCAGGGTGGACTTGCCGGTGTTGGGTCGGCCTACGAAACAGACGAATCCGGATCGGAACTCACCGTTGTTCTGCTCGGACAAAAGAGCACCTCCAGATTTCAGTGTTGGTGAGTGACGTCCGACGAGTCGTCGTCCTCGGTGGATTCTTCGTCGGGTTCGATCTTTTCGACCAGCACGGTGGTGATGCGGACGCGCCCCTTGGGGTCGGCCCCACCTTCACCGCGCAGCAGCAGTCCGTGGGTCATCACCTGAGCACCGGGCAGCGGCACGCGGCCCAGCTCGTGTCCGAGCAGTCCGCCGACGGTGTCGACCTCCTCGGATTCGATCTCGATCCCGAAGATCTCGCCGAGGTCTTCGAGCGGCACTCGCGAGGACACCCGATACCGTCCGTCGTCGAGCTCCTCGATGGGCGCAACTTCGTCGGAGTCGTATTCGTCGGCGATCTCACCGACGATTTCCTCGATGACGTCCTCGATGGTCACCAGGCCTGCGATGCCTCCGTATTCGTCGACCAACAGGGCCATGTGGTTTCGATCGCGCTGCATCTCGGCGAGCAGACTGTCGAGTGCCTTGGAGTCGGGAACGAACACAGCCGGACGCATCAGCTCGGACACCTGCACCCCGCGGCCACCATCGGTGGAGTAATACGTCTGCTGCACAAGGTCTTTGAGGTAGACGACGCCGACCACGTCGTCCACGTTCTCGCCGATCACCGGGATGCGCGAGTGCCCACTGCGTACAGCCAACGACGTGGCTTGGCCGGCCGACTTGTCCGACTCGATCCACACCATCTCGGGCCGCGGGACCATGACCTCACGGGCGGAGGTGTCCCCCAACTCGAACACGGATTGAATCATCCGCCGCTCGTCGTCGGCCACGACGCCGCGCTCGCGGGCCATGTCCACCAACTCGCGCAGTTCGATCTCGGATGCGAACGGGCCGTTGCGAAATCCCTTACCCGGGGTGATCGCATTACCGATGAGAATGAGCAGCCTGCTGATCGGTCCGAGGAGCCACCCGAGCGCGCGCAGCGGAAACGCTGCCGCGAGAGCGATCGAGTACGCGTTCTGCCGGCCGAGGGTTCGCGGTCCGACACCGATCACGACGTAGCTGACCAGCACCATGACCACTGCGGTGATGACCAGGGCCGTCGTGGAATCGATCAGCTGTGTCAGGCCGCCCGCGAGCAGGACGGTGCCGCCGATTTCGCACAGGATGCGCAGTAGCACCATCAAGTTGACGTAGCGAGGACGGTCGGCGACCACAACGACGAGTCCGGTGGCACCGGGTCGCTCGTCCTTGACCATGTCGTCGATCCGCGCACGCGACACCGTGTTCAGCGCGGAATCGACGGCGGCGAACATTCCACCGAGAGGCACCAGAAGGACAGCGAAAACGATGAGTGCAACAGCACTGCTCACGCGTCGGAACCCCGCACTTCGACCGGTCCGAACAGGCACATCACCGATCGACACCGTCGACGAAACCGGCTTTTCCGAGCAACCGTGCATCGCGAGCAGCCTGTTCTGCGGCCTGCTCGGCGCGCCTGGCATCCTCGTACCATTCGGCGAGCAGACGGTTCTGCAGCTCGAACATTTCTTTTTCTTCGTCCGGCTCGGCGTGGTCGTAGCCGAGCAGATGCAACACTCCGTGCACCGTCAGCAATGCGAGCTCGTGCTCGAGCGAATGGCCCGCAGCAGCAGCCTGATCCGCAGCGAACGACGGGCACAGCACGATGTCGCCGAGCATGGCCGGTCCGGGTTCGGGCGCATCGGGACGACCGCCCGGCTCGAGCTCGTCCATCGGAAACGACATCACGTCGGTGGGGCCGGGCAGATCCATCCACCGCATGTGCAGGTCCGCCATCGTGGCCGAATCCACCAGCACCATCGACAGTTCCGCGGCGGGATGCACGTCCATGCCGGCGATCGCGAACCGTGCGACCGAGACCAGCTCGGGTTCGGAGATGTCCATCCCCGACTCGTTGGACACTTCGATACTCATCTAGCCACTACCCACGCTCTCGTTGCCTGTCGTTTCGTACACCTGAATCATCTTCTCGCCGAACGCGGTCCACCGCTGCGGCGTTGCTCGCGGTTGGGAATCACACCTTCCGATGCCGACTCGAAGCGCTCGTATGCGTCGACGATTTCCGAGACCAGGCGATGCCGCACCACGTCACTGCTGGTGAGCTGCGCGAAGTGGATGTCGTCGAGGTCGGTGAGAATCTCGGATGCGGCACGCAATCCCGATTTTGCGCCACCCGGAAGGTCGACCTGGGTGACGTCGCCGGTGACCACGATCTTCGAGCCGAACCCCAGACGCGTCAGAAACATCTTCATCTGCTCGGCCGTGGTGTTCTGCGCCTCGTCGAGAATGATGAACGCGTCGTTGAGCGTGCGGCCGCGCATGTAGGCGAGCGGGGCGACTTCGATGACCCCTGCTTGCATCAGCTTGGGGATCGCTTCGTCGTCCATCATGTCGTGCAACGCGTCGTGCAGCGGGCGCAGGTACGGGTCGATCTTCTCGTGCAAGGTACCGGGCAGAAAGCCGAGGCGCTCCCCCGCTTCCACTGCCGGACGCGTCAGGATGATGCGGCTGACCTGCTTGGTCTGCAATGCCTGAACGGCCTTGGCCATCGCGAGGTACGTCTTGCCGGTACCGGCAGGTCCGATGCCGAACACGATGGTGTTGGAGTCGATCGCGTCCACGTACCGCTTCTGGTTCAGCGTTTTGGGCCGGATCGTCTTGCCGCGACGCGAGAGGATGTCCAAGCTCAGGACCTCGGCCGGCGAATCCGACACGCCCTCGGTGAGCATGGCGATCGAGCGGCGGACGGCGTCGGGAGTCAGCGGCTGGGCGCGCTTGGCGATCGCGGCCAACTCGGAGATCACCCGTTCGGCCAGCGCCACGTCGGCCACTTTTCCGGTGAGCGTCACGGCGTTTCCTCGTACGTGGATGTCTGCCGTCAGCATCTGCTCGAGCGCCCGCAGGTTCTCGTCGGACTGTCCCAGCAGTGGCATCACTGCTTCGGGGGCGAGCTCCAAGGTGGACCGAACATCACGCTCGGCGGGAAATTCGCTGTGTTCACTCACGTGGTGGCTATGGCCTGCTCTCTTGTTTCGGTTGTGGAGACATGGGGCGGTGTTCGAATGAAGTTTAACGCCGCAGCATCGATGCGCATTCCTATTACTCGCCGCTTCGGCCCAGCACGGCGTCGAGCGAGAGTGCCCAACACCGCGAATCCGGGTTCAGGAACGCGAAGTGGTCCTCGCCAGGGACCATCGTCAGCCGCGCGTCGTCTCCGGCTGCTCTCGCCGTCTCGACGTACCGCTCGCTCTGCACCGCCGGGACCTGAACGTCCTCGGACCCGTGCAGGCAGATCGTCGGGATACCGATGGGTGCACGGGCAGCAGGCGAGGCCGATCGGTACAGCGCGGGGTCGTCCTCGTATCGAGCCTGCAGCAACGCCTCGACCGCCGGATTGGTTCGACCCGACGCACCACGCGGTTCCAGGTCGAGGACGCCGGCCTGCGAGACGATGCGCGACGGCCGCACTGTCGTACTCGTTTCGCCGCCGAGCCACACTGCCAGGTGTCCGCCTGCGGAGTGTCCGATGACGCGAACGTCGTCGATGCCGGCCGGGGCGTGGTGTTGCACCGCACCGGCAACGACGTCGAGAGCTGCGAGGACGTCGGACTGCATCTCCGGCCAGTGCCCACCTGCGCCGACGCGTCGGTACTCGATGTTCCACGCCACCGCCCCGGCTGCCGCGACAGCGCGCGCGAATTGGGTGCCGAGGTTCGATCCGTACTGCCCGCTCCAGAATCCGCCGTGTATCACCACGACGACCGGCGTCGACGCATCGACGGGCTCGGGCGGCAGATAGAGATGGCCGAATTGCTCGGCATGATCGCCGTAGGCAATCTTGATCCGTGCGCTCATGCGTTCCGAAAATCCGGGGGCAGTTGCGTCCAGCGAGAGGTGAGCACCCCCAGCGCGCCGAGTGCCACAGCTCCTGCCGTCGACGTCCTCAGCACCGTGGGTCCCAGCACCACCGGGGTCGCCCCGGCTTCGGTGAGAGCAGCAACTTCCCGGTCGTCGAGGCCACCTTCGGGTCCGACGACGAGCGCAACCTCGGGAACCGAGTCGAACGGCAGGTCCCGAAACGCCGAGGTGGCACCCTCGTGCAGCACGGCAACAACCCCGCCGCGCGCGATGATCGCGCCGACCAGGGCATACACGGCACGCGAATCATGCAGGTCGGAGACCTCGGGGATGTATGCCCGACGCGACTGCTTGGCTGCCTCGGCCGCAGTACTGCGCCACCGTGCGACGCCCTTGATCGCCTTGGGTCCTTCCCAGCGCGCCACGCAGCGCGCGGACTGCCAGGGCACAACAGCGTCGACGCCTGCCTCGGTGGCCAGCTCGATGGCGAGTTCCGATCGGTCCGCCTTCGGCAATGCCTGCACGAGCGTCACCACCGGAGTGGGACGCGGCATCTCGCTGCGCGACTGCACGGTCAGTTCCAGTCGGTTCTTCTCCGCTGCGACGACGACCGTATCGGCCAAGCCGCCCGCGCCGTCACCGAGAAGCACCCGCTCTCCGACGCGAATGCGTCGCACCGTCGCGGCGTGATGCCCCTCCTTACCGTCGAGCACGGCGATATCGCCGACCTTCGGCAGCGGCGAGAGATAGAAGACCGTGGGGGCCATGGATCAACGACCGCTGAACGCTTCCCGCAACCGCGAGAACAGTCCACCGCTGTGTGCGGAACCGGTGGTGACGACCTCGGCCGAGTCGCGATCTCGCATCGACTTGAGCTGTTCGAGCAGTTGGGTCTGCTTGCTGTCCAGCTTGGTCGGCACGATGACCTCGAGGTGGGCATGCAGGTCACCGCGAATACCGGAACGTAGCTTGGGCATACCGTGCCCGCGCAACACGGTCGTCGAATTCGGTTGTGTGCCTTGTTCTATCGAAATCTCGGTAGGCCCGTCGATGATCGCATCGATGTTCACCGAGGTGCCGAGTGCGGCGTCGACCATCGGAACTCGGACGGTGCAGTGCAGATCGTCGCCGTCGCGGACGAACACCTCGTGCTGCTGTTCGACGATTTCCACGTACAGATCTCCCGCGGGGCCACCGCCCGGGCCGACCTCACCCTGCGAGGCAAGACGGATCCGCATGCCGTTGCTCACGCCGACGGGAACCTTGACCGAGATGTCGCGACGCGAGCGCACCCGCCCGTCGCCGCCACACTTGCGGCAAGGATCGGGAATGGTCTCGCCTGCACCGCGGCAGGTGGGGCACGGGCGGCTGGTCATGACCTGGCCGAGGAACGAGCGCTGCACCGACTGCACCTCACCGGCACCGCCGCAGGTTTCGCACCGAACCGGCTTGGAGTCGCCGTTGGTGCCCGAGCCGGTGCACAGGTCGCACAGGATCGCGGTGTCGACGGTGATGTGCTTGGTCACGCCGGTGGCGCACTCGTCGAGGGTCAGCTTGGTCCGCAGCAGCGAATCCGCTCCCGGCTGCACACGCCCCTTGGGCCCGCGCTGGGCCCCACCGGCACCGCCGCCGAAGAATGCCTCGAAAACATCCCCCAGGCCACCGCCGAATCCGGCTCCACCGAACCCACCGCCGCCTCCGCCGCCCTGCTGCAGCGGGTCGCCGCCGAGGTCGACGATGCGACGCTTCTCCGGATCGGAGAGCACCTCGTAGGCGGTGGAGATGTCCTTGAACCGGGCCTGTGCGGCCTCGTCCGGATTGACGTCCGGGTGCAGTTCTCGCGCCAGTTTTCGGTAGGCGCGCTTGATCTCCTGGTCAGTCGCCTGCTGGCCGACGCCCAAAGTCCCGTAATAATCCCGTGCCACGTCGTCTCTTTCGTCCTAGAAGATGAATCTCGTTCGTTGATGCTGCGTGCCGGCGGCCCGTGCCCCCGCTGCCGGTCTTCGATCGGTTCTCGCTCGTCTCAGCGCTCGGCCAGGACCTCGCCGATGTACCTGGCAACCGCGGCGACCGATGCAATTGTTCCTGGGTAGTCCATCCGGGTCGGCCCCAGAACACCCATTCCTCCGAGGACCATGCCAGCCGACCCGTAGCCGGTGGAAATCACCGACGTTCCACGCATCTCCTCGACCTGCGTTTCCTCACCGATCCGCACGGTCACGGTGCGGGTGTCCTGCGTCACTGCGAGCAGTTTGAGCACCACCACTTGCTCTTCCAACGCCTCGAGTACCGCTCGGAGCGATCCGGGAAACCCCGCGTCGCCGGCGAAGTCCGCGGCGTTGCGCGTCAGGTTCGCCGTTCCGCCGAGTACCAGGCGTTCCTCGGGGTGCTCGACCAGCGATTCAACCAGCACCGTGGCCGATCGGATCATGGCGTCCCGCAGCCCGGCCGGAGCGTTCTCGGCGAGTTCGGCCACCGCGACGGACGCGGCGGCCAGTCGCTTTCCTTCCAGCGCGCTGCCGAGCAGGCGACGCAGCTGCGACAGGTTCTCGTCGTCGAGGACGTCACCGAGCTCGACGATGCGCTGATCGACCCGACCCGAGTCGGTGATGAGCACCAGCAGCAACCGAGCCGGGGTGAGCGCCACCACCTCGAGGTGCCGAACCGATGACGCCGACAGTGTGGGGTACTGCACCACGGCAACCTGACGAGTCAACTGAGCCAGCAGTCGGACGCCGCGCCGCAGTACATCGTCCAGGTCGACGCCGTTCTCGAGGAATTCCAGGATGGCCCGGCGTTCGGCCGCCGACAGCGGCTTGACGTCGGCGATCCGATCGACGAACTGGCGATACCCCTTGTCGGTCGGTACCCGTCCGGAGCTGGTGTGCGGTTGAGCGATGTACCCCTCGGCCTCGAGCACAGCCATGTCGTTGCGCACGGTGGCACTCGACACGCCGAGGTTGTGTCGCTCGACCAACGCCCGTGAACCGACGGGTTCCTGGGTGGACACGTAGTCCGCCACGATCGCTCGTAGAACCTCGAACCGCCTGTCGTCGGTGCTCGACATCGGTGCCCACCTCCGTTCTCGTTTCCAATCGTCGCTCGAGTCTAGTAGCCGAGGCACGCATGCTCGTGCAAGGCCTTACTGTGGTCCGGGTGGAAACGTTCTTTCGATTCGGTCCAGCGGCTCAGGCCTCGCGATGATCTTCAAGGGTGTTCGTGACGGTAAGCCGTACCCCGAGCACGGCCTGTCCATCCGCGACTGGTCGAGAATCCCGCCACGCCAGCTCCGTCTGGACGAGATCGTCACCACGACAAAGGTGCTCGAACTCGACCGATTGCTGTCCGAGGACTCCACCTTCTACGGCGACCTCTTCCCCCACGCCGTGCAATTCCGCGGCGTCATCTATCTCGAAGACGGTCTGCACCGAGCCGTGCGTGCAGCACTGCGGAACCGAACGGTGTTGCACGCCAGAGTGTTCGATTACGACGCCCTGGGTGCCTGAGGGTACGAAGGTCCTGGAAACGCTGAGTGCCTGAGTAGGCGCTGAGTGCCTGAGTAGGTCTGCGCTACGCCGCTGCGATGCTGCGCACTACCGCGTCGGCGAGCAATCGTCCTCGGTCGGTCAGCACGAGATGGTCCCCCCGCGCCGCCATCAACCCGTCTACGACCGCCTGTTCGGCAGCGGCGCGCTCGGCCGGCCCGAGCACGCTCACCGGCACTCCCGTGCGGAGTCGGACGGTCAACATCAGCTCCTCCAGGTGTCGATCCTCGGCGCTGAGTAATTCGCTGCCGTGCACCGGCAGTACCCCGGTGGCCAGGCGATCGGCGTATGCCGCCGGGTGTTTGACGTTCCAGAACCGGGTGCCGCCGATGTGGCTGTGTGCGCCCGGACCCGCGCCCCACCAGTCGCCGCCGTCCCAGTAGCCGATGTTGTGGCGGCACTGCGCGTCGGCATCGGTGGCCCAGTTCGACACCTCGTACCAGGAAAGGCCGGCTGCGTTCAGAGCCGTGTCGATGCGTTCGTATCGACTCGCAAGCACGTCGTCATCCGGGGCGGGCAGCTCACCGCGGCGCACTTTGCGGGCCATGGCCGTACCGTCCTCGACGATCAGCGCGTACGCCGAGACGTGGTCGACGCCGGCCTCGAGCACGGCGGCAAGAGATTGATCGAGGTCGCTGTCTCGCTCGCCCGGAGTGCCGTAGATGAGGTCGAGGTTGACGTGCTCGAACCCGGCCGCGCGAGCCTCCTTCGCCGCAGCGACCGCTCGACCTGGCGTGTGGGTGCGATCGAGAACTGCGAGCACATGCGGTGCGGCGGACTGCATTCCGAGCGAGACCCGGGTGAAGCCCGCGGTGCGGAGTCGGTCGAAGAACTCCGGAGACGTCGACTCCGGGTTCGATTCGGTGGTCACCTCGCCGCCGTCGGTGACGCCGAAACTCGACCGGACCGCCCCGAGTACGTCGGCCAACCCGTCGCCCCCGAGCAGCGACGGTGTGCCACCGCCGACGAAGACGGTGTCGGCCGTCGGAACGCGACCCGTTCCCGCTTCGATGAGACCCGCGGCGATGTCGAGTTCGCGGCGCAAGCCCTCCAACCAGGACTGCGGCGACGCCGACGTACCGAGCTCCCCAGCCGTGTAGGTATTGAAGTCGCAGTAGCCGCATCGCGTGGCGCAGAACGGAACGTGCACGTAGATCCCGAACGCCCGGTCCCCCACGCCGTCGAACGCCTCGGTCGGCAACTCGAAGGTGGACGGGACGGGTACGACGGTATTCACGGTCTCCAGTCTCCCAGAGAGTGCAGGCCCTTCTCCCCACCCGCCGCCGAGAGCAATCGCAGCAGCCCTGCCAGCCTATTTACCCCGAAATCGGGGTAAATAGCCGCCGCAGTCTTCCGTCGCCCCGATGACGTGGCACAATGGCACCCGTGACCGACTCAGGAATTCGACTCGTGGCGCGCCGCCATGTCGATCTCGGCCGTGTCTGCAGCGCGTCGTGTCGACACACGACCGGCTGCTGACCCAGCCTCCTTCGAGCACGTCCATTCGATCCACCGGCTTCCCACTCGTGTCGCGAGCGCCTCGCGCGACGACCCGAAGACTGCCAGCACGGAAGCCGGCCAGCACAGAAGATGCAGGAGCAATGCATGTCGTCGACCAGCGACGCGACCACCGACGCTGCCTCCGCCACACCACGGGAGCGCACGCCGCGGCCGACCAAGCGTCGAGCCGAGGGCCAGTGGGCACTGGGTTACCGGGAGCCACTGAACGCCAACGAGCAGTCCAAGAAGGACGACAACCCGCTCAACGTGCGGGCCCGCATCGAGAACATCTACTCCAAGCAGGGCTTCGACAGCATCGACAAGGGCGACCTTCGCGGCCGCTTCCGCTGGTGGGGCCTCTACACCCAGCGTGAACAGGGGTACGACGGCACCTTCACCGGTGACGACAACATCGACCTGCTCGAGGCCAAGTACTTCATGATGCGCATCCGCTGCGACGCGGGCGCACTGAACCTGGAGCAACTGCGTGTGCTCGCGGGAATCTCTCAGGAGTTCGGTCGCGACACCGCCGACCTGTCCGATCGAGAGAACGTGCAGTTCCACTGGATCGAGGTCGAGAACGTCCCCGAGATCTGGCGTCGGATCGAAGCCGTCGGCCTGAAGACCACCGAGGCGTGCGGCGACTGCCCGCGCGTGGTGCTCGGTTCCCCGCTCGCGGGCGAGGCCGTCGACGAGATCCTCGACCCCACCTCCGCCATCGACGAGATCGTCGAGCGCTACATCGGCAAGCCGGAGTACTCCAACCTGCCGCGCAAGTTCAAGACGGCGATCTCGGGCCTGCAGGACGTGGTGCACGAGATCAACGACTGCGCATTCGTCGGCGTCGTACATCCCGAACACGGACCAGGCCTCGACCTGTGGGTCGGCGGTGGACTGTCCACCAACCCCATGCTCGCGCAGCGAGTCGGCGTCTGGGTTCCGCTCGCGGACGTTCCCGACGTCTGGGAAGGCGTCGTCTCGATCTTCCGTGACTACGGCTACCGCCGGCTTCGCACCAAGGCGCGCCTGAAGTTCCTCATCAAGGACTGGGGCATCGAGAAGTTCCGCCAGGTCCTCGAGGACGAGTACCTGCACCGCAAGCTCATCGACGGCCCGGCGCCCGAGAAGCCCGCTCGGCCCCGTGATCACGTCGGGATCCAGAAGCTCAAGAACGGGCTCAACGCCGTCGGTGTTGCACCCATCGCCGGCCGCGTGTCCGGCACTATCCTCGCCGCCGTCGCCGACGCTGCGGAGAAGGCAGGGTCGGATCGCGTCCGGTTCACGCCGTACCAGAAGCTGATCGTCCTCGATGTTCCGGACGAGACGCTCGAGCAGCTCATCTCCGACCTCGATGCGCTGGGCCTGCCTGCCCGGCCCTCGCACTGGCGCAAGAACCTGATGGCGTGCAGCGGCATCGAATTCTGCAAGCTCTCGTTCGCCGAAACCCGCAAGCGCTCACAGGTTCTCGTCCCCGAGCTCGAAGAGCGCTTGTCCGACATCAACAGTCGACTCGACGTTCCGATCACGATCAACATCAACGGCTGCCCCAACTCGTGCGCGCGGTCGCAGATCGCAGATATCGGCTTCAAGGGTCAGTTGGTCGACGACGGGGCCGGGAATCAGATCGAGGGTTTCCAGGTTCATCTCGGAGGCAGCCTCGGTCTGGACAGTGCGTTCGGCCGGAAGTTGCGCCAGCACAAGGTCAACAGCTCCGAGCTGGGAGATTACATCGACAGAGTGGTGCGCAATTTCGACAAGCACCGCGAGGACGGCGAACGGTTCGCTCAGTGGGCCGTGCGAGCAGACGAGGCGGATTTGCGATGAGTACCAGGCTGAATTTGACGGTAGAGGAATTGAAGGACATCGCCGAGCGCGGTGCCCGCGAACTCGACGGTGCCAGCCCACTGGAGCTGCTGCAGTGGACCGAGGACAACTTCGGTAACGACTTCATCGTCGCCTCCAACATGCAGGACGGGGTTCTCGTTCACCTCGCTGCACAGGTTCACCCGGGTGTGGACGTGCTGTTCCTCGACACCGGCTACCACTTCGCCGAGACCATCGGAACGCGCGACGCCGTCGAGGCAGTCTACGGTGTTCACGTGGTCAACGCCCGCGCCGAGAAGACTGTCGCAGAACAGGATTCGATCGAGGGCAAGGACCTGTTCGCCCGCGAGCCCAATCGCTGCTGCGCGATGCGCAAGGTCGCGCCCTTGAAGAAGGAGCTGGCGAACTACAGCGCGTGGGTCACCGGCATCCGTCGGGTCGAGGCCCCCACCCGGGCCAACGCCCCGCTCATCTCTTTCGACGACGCCTTCGGCCTGGTGAAGATCAACCCGATCGCACCGTGGTCGGACGAGCAGATGCAGGCCTACATCGACGAACATTCGATTCTGGTCAATCCCCTCGTCGACGAGGGATATCCGTCCATCGGGTGCGCACCGTGCACCGTCAAACCAGCCCCCGGCGCCGACCCACGTAGCGGTCGATGGGCCGGCAAGGCCAAGACCGAATGTGGGTTGCACGCCTCATGACACTCGATCTCACCTCGGCCACCGTCGGTCGAACACATCTCGATGCAGATCGGTTCGACACCCTCGACGCACTCGAATCCGAAGCCATCCACATCTTCCGTGAGGTGGCGGGCGAGTTCGAGCGCCCCGTCATTCTGTTCTCCGGCGGCAAGGACTCGACCGTACTGCTGCACCTGGCGATCAAGGCGTTCTGGCCCGCTCCCCTCCCGTTCGCGCTGTTGCACGTCGACACCGGTCACAACCTGCAGGAGGTGCTGGACTTCCGCGATCACGTGGTCGCGAAGTACAACCTGCGCCTGCACGTGGCCAGCGTCGAGGAGTACCTCGCCGACGGCCGCCTCACCGAGCGTCCCGACGGCATCCGCAACCCGCTGCAGACCGTGCCTCTTCTCGACGCGATCTCCGAGAACAGATTCGACGCAGTCTTCGGCGGTGCGCGACGCGACGAGGAACGAGCCCGCGCCAAGGAGCGAATCTTCTCTCTGCGCAACGCATTCGGTCAGTGGGAGCCGAAGAAGCAGCGCCCCGAACTGTGGAATCTGTACAACGGCAGGCATTCCCCCGGCGAGCAGGTGCGCGTGTTCCCGCTCAGCAACTTCACCGAGCTCGACATCTGGCGCTACATCGCGCGAGACGACGTGGAACTGGCGAGCATCTACTACGCACACCAGCGCCCCGTTTACCAGCGCGACGGCATGTGGATGACCCCGGGTGTGTGGGGCGGACCGGCCGAGAACGAGGAGCTGCAGACGCTCTCGGTGCGCTACCGCACCGTCGGCGACGGATCCACTACCGGTGCCGTGTTGTCCGAAGCCTCCGACAACCAGGCTATCCTCGCCGAGGTCGCCGCGTCCAGGCTGACCGAACGCGGAGCCACTCGCGGCGACGACCGCGTGTCCGAGGCTGCCATGGAAGATCGCAAACGAGAAGGATACTTCTGATGAGCAGCACAGGAACGCAGCTTCTTCGCCTCGCCACCGCAGGTAGCGTCGACGACGGTAAGTCCACCCTCGTCGGACGGCTGTTGTACGACACGAAATCCGTTCTGGCCGACCAGATCGATGCCGTCACGCGGGCTTCGGTGGACAAGGGACTGGCGACACCGGACCTGTCCCTACTGGTCGACGGCCTACGCGCCGAGCGTGAACAGGGCATCACCATCGACGTCGCCTACCGCTACTTCGCGACGCCGCACCGCTCGTTCGTACTGGCCGATACTCCCGGCCACGTGCAGTACACCCGCAACACCGTCTCCGGTGCGTCGACGGCGCAGCTCGTCATCCTGCTCGTCGATGCCCGCAAAGGCGTGATCACCCAGACCCGCAGGCATGCGGCGGTTCTGGCCCTCCTGGGCGTTCCGCGGCTGGTGCTCGCCGTCAACAAGATCGATCTGGTCGAGGACCCCGCGACCGTCTTCGCCGACATTTCAGCCGAGTTCAATTCGCTGACCTCCTCGCTCGGCTGGTCCACCGAGGACGTCATCGAAATTCCGGTGTCCGCGCTGCACGGCGACAACGTCGCGGTGAAGTCCGACAAGACCCCGTACTACGACGGACCCACCCTCATCGAGCACCTCGAGTCGGTACCGGTCGACGCCGAACCGCACCGCGTCGGTCTGCGTTTCCCCGTGCAGTACGTGATCCGTCCTCGCACAGCCGACTTCCCCGACTACCGCGGGTACGCCGGGCAGGTGGCGGCCGGCACTGTGGACGTCGGCGACGAGGTCGTCATTCTGCCCTCCGGTACCAGAACCACGGTCGAGCGCATCGATACTGCGGACGGCGAATTGCGCACAGCTCACGCTGGACGCAGTGTCACACTCGTCCTCGCCGACGACGTCGACGTCTCGCGCGGCGACACCATCGCCTCCCCGCAGGACGCACCCGAGCCGATCGGCGATTTCGAGGCCACCGTGTGCTGGCTCGCGGAGAAGTCGCTTCGCCCAGGCGCTCGCCTGTTGCTCAAGCACGGAACCCGCACCACCCAGGCCATCGTCGGGACTCTGATCGAGCGGTTCGACGAACAGCAGCTCACCGCACAGGAAAGCCCGGAATCGTTGGAGCTCAACGAGATCGGCCGCATCTCGGTGCGGGTCGCCGAACCGATCGTGGCAGACGACTACGCCGTCAACCGGCACACGGGCAGCTTCTTGCTGATCGATCCTGCGGGCGGCAACACCCTGGCCGCCGGGCTCGTCGGCAATGCTCTGGCTGCAGTCGAGCTGGGGTCGGCAGTTCCGGCGTGACCGCACTGATCGCGGTTGCCCACGGCAGTCGTGACCCGCGCTCCGGCGCGGCGATCCACCGCGCCGTCGACGTCCTCCGTCGGCGGCGACCGGATCTGGACGTACGCGTCGCGTTCTTGGACCTCACCGAGCCCGGCGTCGGGCACGTCGTGGACGCCGTGGTCGACGCTGGACACACCCGCATCGTCAGTGTCCCGTTGTTGCTGGGCAAGGCCTTTCACGCCAAGGTCGACCTGCCGGAGCTGCTGGCCGACGCACGCACCCGGCATCGGCACGTGTCGATCGTGCAGGCCGACGTGCTGGGCGACGACCGCCTCCTGATCGAGGCAGTGCGTGATCGCATCCTCGATACCGGTGTCGCACTGGACGATCCGACTGTGGGCATCGCATTGACTGCGGTCGGATCCTCGGTGTCACCGGCGAATCAGCGCACCCGAGTGGTCGCCCAGAAATTGCTCGCCGGGACTGGCTGGGCCGGTGCCGTGACCTGTTTTGCCACGTCCGTCGAGCCGTCCCCCGAGGACGCCGTCGCGCACTTGCGCACGATGGGTGCCACTCGAATCGTCGTGGCACCGTGGTTCCTGGCTCCGGGACTGCTCACCGATCGGATCGAAGCATCACTGTCGGACCGACCGGATGTGGTGCACGCCGACGTGATCGGAGCTCACCCAGCTCTGGCCGAACTGGTATCGCGGCGCTACGACTCGGCAGTTGCCCGCGCCGCGTCGGTGGCGTCGGCGATCGTCGGCACCCGAGTCGCTCGCACGTAGACGGTCTCGCCCTCACGAAGACCGAGGGCCTCACTGTCACCGCGCGTGATCTGCGCGGCGAACAGTTCACCCGTGGCCGCGTTCTCGAGCTCGACCTTCACCTCGAAACCGAGATGCACCACGCGCTTGACGACGGCACGCGTCACACCGGCCGATTCTGCGGTACCACTGGCCTGGGCCTGCGCCAACGAAGGATCACGCCCGACGCGAATATCGTGCGGCCGCACGAGAAGTCCGTTCAGCTTCGCGACCTGGCCCAGGAACGACATCACGAAGTTGTTGGCCGGACGGTCGTACAGATCCTCCGGGGTGCCGACCTGCTCTATCCGGCCCTTGTTGAGCACCGCGATCCGATCCGCGACGTCGAGGGCCTCCTCCTGGTCGTGAGTCACCAGAACAGTGGTGACGTGCACCTCGTCGTGCAGGCGGCGCAGCCACGTCCGTAGATCGGCGCGGACCTTGGCGTCGAGCGCGCCGAAGGGCTCGTCGAGCAGGAGTACCTGTGGGTCGACCGCGAGCGCGCGAGCCAGCGCCATGCGCTGACGCTGTCCACCGGAGAGCTGCGCCGGGTAGCGAGTCTGGAAGCCGGCCAGCCCGACGATCTCGAGCAGCTCGTCGACCTTCTTGGCGATCTCGGCCTTGGGCCGTTTCCGGATCTGCAGACCGAACGCGACGTTGTCGCGCACCGTGAGGTGTTTGAACGCCGCGTAGTGCTGAAAGACGAAGCCGATCTCGCGTCGCTGCGGGCTGACCCACGTCACGTCCTGGCCTGCGAGCACCACCCGACCGGAGTCGAGTTGTTCGAGGCCGGCGATCGAGCGCAGCAGAGTGGACTTGCCCGAGCCGCTGGGGCCGAGCAGCGCCGTCAACGATCCCTTGGGGATGTCGATGCTGACATTGTCGAGAGCAGCGAAATCGCCGTAGTGCTTGTTGGCACCGACAACGGAGATCTCGATCTCGGAGGATTTCTCGGTCATTACTTCGTCCTCTTCTTGTCGAGAACCGTCATCAGCAACAGCACGATGACGGCGATCGCCATCAGCAGTGTGGACGCGGCGTATGCGCCCTGTTGATTGAAGTCCTCGTAGCGTGAATTGACCAGCAACGTCAGTGTTTGCGAAATGCCGGGGAGGTTGGTCGAGACCATGATGACGGCACCGAACTCGCCGAGCGAACGAGCGACTGTGAGTACGACACCGTAGGTCAGGCCCCATCGGATCGCCGGAAGGGTGATGCGCCAGAACGTCTGCCAGGAGCTTGCGCCCAAGGTCGATGCTGCTTCTTCCTGCTCTTCGCCGATCTCGTACAGAACCGGTTCGACTTCGCGCACGACGAACGGCAGCGTCACGAAGATGGTCGCTATCACCATGCCGGGAAGTGCGAAAATCACCTTGAAGCCGAGACTCTCCACTCCTCCGAACCACCCGTTGGCACCCCACAGCAGAATCAGCGCGACACCGGTGATGATCGGCGACACCGCGAAAGGCAGATCGACGATCGCCTCGAGTACGCCTTTACCGCGGAACCGCCCTCGTACCAACGCCAGCGCGGTGACCACACCGAAGACGACGTTGATCGGTACCACGATGGCAACGATCAGCAGTGACAGTTGCAAGGCCGATTGTGCCGCAGGAGTGGTGATCTGCTCGAAGAACGACACGACGCCGTCCTCGAAAGTTCGATACAGGATCGCGGCGAGCGGAAAGAGCACGAGTACGGCGAGATAGATCAACGCAATCGTGCGCAGGGACAGTTTGACCGGGAGGCTGATCTTCACGAGAGCTGCTCCTCACGTCTGGCCAGCCGGTTTCCGATGATGCGAAGCAAGAACAGCACTGCAAACGCAATAGCCAACAGCACTACCGAGATAGCTGCAGCGTCGATCGGGCGGTCGTACTCGATCAGCTCGCGAATGTACTGCGACGCCACCTGAGTGTCGTTGGGGATGTTGCCGCCGATGAGCACCACCGAGCCGAACTCCCCGATCGCGCGGGCGAACGCGAGGCCCCCGCCCGACAGCACTGCCGGCAACAACACCGGCAGAACGATGCGTCGGAAGATGGTCCAGTTGTTGGCTCCGAGCGACGCGGCCGCCTCCTCGACGTCTTTGTCCAACTCGATCAGCACCGGTTGCACCGCACGCACCACGAACGGCAACGTGACGAACAGCAGAGCGACAATGACCGCGGGCTTGGTTGCGTTGAATACCAGCCCGATCGGACTCGCCGGTCCGTAAAGAGACAGCAACACCAAACTGGCGACGATGGTCGGCAATGCGAACGGCAGATCGATCAAGGCGTTGACGAATCGTTTACCCGGAAACTCGTCCCGCACGAGGACCCACGCGATGAGGGTGCCCAGGAACAGATTGATCACTGCGGCCGCGACGGACACCAAGAGGGTGACCTTGAATGTGGCCAGGGCACGCGGCACGGTTATCGCATCCCAGAAGCCGGCCAGACCGTCGTCGAACGACTGAACCGTCAACGCGGCCAACGGAAGCAGCACGATGACGCTGAGCCACAACACGGCGACCCCGAGACCGAGCGGCCCCACCGACCCAGGGCCCCTGAACTTTCGGCCTTCCCGCCCGGCACGAAACCGAGGTCTCGTACCGGGCGGGACCGGCGAACCCGCAGTTGCGGTTTCGGTGGTCGAAGATGGCATCGATCTCTACCGAGTACTTTCCTGATAGATCGTCGTGATTGCGCCGTTGTCGCCGAACAGGTCGGCGTCGACCTGCGTCCAGCCACCGAGATCGTCGATGGTGTAGAGCTTTTCGGGGGTGAAGAACTTGTCGGAGTACTCCGAGGCGATGTCCGGGTTGGTCGGCCGGAAGCCTGCCTCGGCCCAGATCTTCTGCCCCTCGTCGGTGTAGATGAAATCGTTCAGAGCATTGGCTCGATCGAGGTTGGCACTGCTGTTGATCACTGCCACGGGATTGTCGATGCGGAACGTGACGGGAACGTCGACGTGCTCCACCTTCTGTCCTTGTTCCTCGATCAGCAGCGCCTCGTTCTCGTAGCTCAGCAGTGCGTCACCCTGGCCCTGCAGAAAGGCTTCGGTTGCCGCGCGGCCGGATTCGGGCTGAACCGGGAAATGGTCGGAGACGAGGGTACGGACGAAATCGAGACCGGCCTGCTTGTCCTGGCCGCCGTTGCTCTTCGCCGCGTACGGAGCAAGGAGATTCCACTTGGCCGAGCCGGAGCTGAGCGGACTGGGACTGATGACCTGTACGTCGGGCTTGATCAGGTCGTCCCAGGTACGAATGTTCTTCGGGTTGCCCTCGCGCACGACGATGGTCACCACGGAGCCGAACGGCACTCCGCCGTAGGCGTTCTGGTTCCAGTCCTCATCGACCTTGCCGGCCTTGACGAGTCGTGTGACATCGGGTTCGACCGAGAAGTTGACGATGTCGGCGGGTGCACCGTCGGCCACCTTGCGAGACTGGTTGCCCGATGCGCCGTAGTCGGCGTTGATGGCGGTTCCTTCGCCGTCCTCGGTGGCTGCGAAAGCGGGACCGATTGCGTCCCAACCGTTCTTGGGGACGGCGTATCCCACGAGAGTCAAGGCAGGACCGCTGGCGGTGTCCGATCCGCCACCGACAGCATCGCTCGAGCCGCCACCGCAGGCAGTCAGTAGCAGAGTTCCCACAGCCGCGAACGTGGTCAGAAGGTAACGAGAACTATGCCTCATTGTGGAGTGGCCTTTCGTGATGTGACGAAGAAGAGACTGGGAAGAACGGACAGGAGGACTGTCGAACCGAGACGAGACGAAACCCGCAACGAAGATTCCAGAAATCCTCCCAGCCCAGGGCCGAGGAGAGCTGGGCCCCGAGCAGGCGCACAGCACGGCAACACCTAGGCGACCCGAGGAATCGATTCGACTGAGGAAAGAATCAACAACAGTCGATATCGGCGACTGCCAACATGCCGACAGCAATCAACGCCAACTGATGGCGGACGCGGTACTCGGCGGCAGAAGACACGGTCAGAAATCTAGCAGAGGTTTCGGACGGACTCTAATTCAGCGGACGCGCCCGGCGACTCGACGGCGCAGCCGTCGGCCGAGCCGTGGCGACGAGGCCCTACCGAGTGAGCAGCCAGGCGATGACAACCAGCACCAGCAGCGCGATGAGCGCCAGCGTTACCCGAGACCGTGGCATTACTGTCCATCCTTCGTCGTGGTGGAGGCACCAGCCGTCGACTCCGCCTCGCGAGCAGCGCGGGCGTCGCGACCGAGCAGGCGTAGGACCACCGCAAGAAGGCGATCGAACACCCGTGCCAGCAGGAACGCAGTCGGCACGATGACCAGCAGCACGACGATCGCCTGCGGTACGAACGGCAGGCCCGTCACCCACAGTTCGACGCCGTCCCACCAACGCGCAACCGGTTCCACCCTCGCAGCTTAAACCAGCGCGTCCGGTGCCCACGCCACGCCGATCGACGACCAGCAGTGGACGACTGCCACCGATGAGTCGATGATTACGCCATGACGGCATTCGAAGATGTTTCGCCCGTGCCTCCGGTGGCCGACGAGCCCGCGATGGGATCTGGACACCCAGAGTTGGGCGGGATCGAAGTTCAGGGAGTATTGGGCAGTACCGACGCACCGGTGTCCACCCTGACGTCCTACCGCAGCGCCTTTCCGCCGATCGACGACTACGCATTCCTCTCGGACTGCGAGACCACCTGTCTGATCGCGCGAAACGGATCCGTCGAGTGGATGTGCGTGCCCCGGCCGGACTCCCCCAGCATTTTCGGAGCGATTCTCGATCGCAGTGCCGGCCACTTTCGCGTCGGCCCCTACGGTCAGTCGGTCCCCGCGGCGCGGCGCTATCTGCCCGGCGGTCTGATCGTCGAGACCACATGGCAGACCGAGACCGGCTGGTTGATCGTGCGCGACGCCCTCATCATGGGACCGTGGCACAACACCGATCAACGCTCTCGCACCCACAAGCGCGCACCGAGCGACTGGGATGCCGAACACATACTGCTGCGCACCATCAAATGCGTCAGCGGCACAGTCGAATTGGAGATGAGCTGCGAGCCGGCCTTCGACTACCACCGGGCACCCGCGAACTGGGAGTACACCGGCAAGGTATACGAGGAGACCACCGCAACCTGCGAGGCGAGCGCGGACGGTGACCAGCCCACGCTGAAGTTGACCACCAATCTTCGGATCGGCATCGAGGGCCGTGAGGCTCGGGCCCGAACCCGAATGACCGAGGGCGACAATGTTTTCGTCGCTCTGTCCTGGTCCGACCTTCCTGCGCCGCAAACATTCGAGGAAGCAGCGGAGAAGATGTGGCGCACCTCCGAATGTTGGCGGCAGTGGATCACGATCGGCCGGTTCCCCGACCACCCGTGGCGGGGCTACCTGCAGCGCAGCGCATTGACACTCAAGGGCCTGACCTACGCGCCCACCGGTGCCCTGTTGGCGGCATCGACCACGTCGCTCCCGGAAACACCTGGCGGAGAACGCAACTGGGACTACCGCTACACCTGGGTCCGCGATTCGACGTTCGCACTGTGGGGCCTCTACACGCTCGGACTCGACCGTGAAGCCAACGACTTCTTCGCGTTCATGTCCGATGTGGCGACGACGGCGAACGGCGAGGTCAATCCGCTGCAGGTGATGTACGGCATCGGCGGCGAGAAGACCCTCGACGAGAGCGAGCTACCGCACCTGTCCGGATACGACGGCGCGCGGCCGGTACGCATCGGCAACGGGGCCTACGACCAAGAGCAGCACGACATCTGGGGCACCATGCTCGACTCGGTATACCTGCATGTCAAGTCGCGTGAGCACGTCCCGGAATTCCTGTGGCCGCTACTCAAACGTCAGGTCGAGGAAGCGATCGCCAACTGGCGCAAACCGGACCGTGGCATCTGGGAGGTGCGCGGCGAACCGCAGCACTTCACGTCTTCGAAGCTCATGTGTTGGGTCGCGCTCGATCGCGGTGCCAAGCTCGCCGACATCCACGGCGAGCAGGACTACTCCGACCAGTGGAACGAGATCGCGGACGAGATCAAGGCCGACATTCTCGAAAACGGCACCGACTCACGCGGAGTGCTGACGCAGCGCTACGGCGACCCGTCGCTGGACGCGTCGTTGCTGCTGGCACCGCTGCTGCGATTCCTGCCGGCCGACGACGAGCGAATCCGTGCCACGGTGCTCGCCATCGCCGACGAGTTGACCGAGGACGGATTGGTTCTGCGCTACCGAACCGACACCACCGACGACGGATTGGCCGGCGAGGAAGGAACGTTCACGATCTGCTCGTTCTGGCTGGTCTCTGCCCTGGTGGAAATCGGCGAACTGCCCCGCGCGAAGCACCTCTGCGAACGGCTACTCGGCTACGCAAGCCCACTCAAGCTCTACGCCGAGGAGATCGACCACCGCACCGGCCGTCACCTCGGCAACTTCCCGCAGGCGTTCACCCACCTTGCCCTCATCAACGCAGTAGTGCACGTCATCCGGGCCGAGGAAGCCCAGGCGTCCGGACACTTCCAGCCCGCCCACGCCAACCCCTGAGCGGGAAGTTCGGTAGTCGCCGCGTGTGGTTTCAGCGGCCGAGTTGTCTCGCCCATTCGGCGATCAGCTCGGCCGCGGGCTTGGCCTGAGCGCGGCGATGGCCGGTCCCGGCCCACATCGACAGTCCCGACGGGTCGCCCGCTGCTGCGGCCTTCGCGCGCATCGGCGCGGTCAGGTAGTGCAGATCGGGATACGCCAGCGGAGCGGCGTCCGAGTTCGCGTGCATGAACTCGTTCACCAGACCCCGCGCAGGACGGCCGGAGAAGGCCCTCGTCACTTCGGTGTTCGGAGCCAGTGTCAGCTGTTCGCGGTGCACAGGTTTGGTGCCGGCCTCAGGCGTGTTCAGGAAAGCCGTCCCGAGCTGCACGGCATGAGCTGCACCCGAATCCAACAGTGGCGCAATGTCGTTGCCGTCCATCAATCCGCCGGCTGCGATACGAGGGAGCTCCGAGATCTCGCGGACCGCAACGAGCAGCTCGGCCAACGGCTCCTCC
This sequence comes from Rhodococcus sp. WWJCD1, assembly GCF_002258735.1. Taxonomy (NCBI): domain Bacteria; kingdom Bacillati; phylum Actinomycetota; class Actinomycetes; order Mycobacteriales; family Nocardiaceae; genus Rhodococcus; species Rhodococcus sp. WWJCD1. The sequence goes on along the minus strand of NZ_NOXY01000026.1, from coordinate 209,902 downwards.
GGGGCCGACCCGTCGAACGTACCTCGATGCCCACCGGCTTCCGGTCCCTGCACGACGAGAGCGTCGACGCCGTTGGCGGTGGCCACCGACGCGTCGGACGCGGTGGCGACGGTGGCCCACACCTCGGTCCCGACGGCGTGCAGTTGGGCTACCTCGTCCGCATCGAACGTCGCGAACGTGCTCGAGACCAGCGGTACCGGGTGCTCGAGCAGCCAAGCGAACTTCTCGGCGTAGAAGTCGTCTCGTCGCAGCAGCTCCCCCGGTTCGGCATCGAACCGCTCGAACCAGGATGCCAGGTGTTCGGCATAGGACGCCACGTCGGCACCGGACGGCTCCTCCGGCAGGAAGAGGTTGACACCGAACGGCAGTCCTCGAACCGAATCGATCTGCGCTGCAAAGCTTTCAGGTGTCAGCAATGCGCCCGCGATCATGCCGAGCCCACCCGCCTCCGAGACCGCGCGAGCGAGCTCGGGAGTACTCGGGCCACCCGCCATGGGCGCACCGACGACGGGCACACGCAGCTGCTTCAGGATCGGCGTAGTCACAGGTTCGAAATGTACTCGCCCACCATTCCCGACAGGCTTCGGTGGGGACCGCGCGCCCCTGTTGACGACTGCGCGCCCCCGTTCCGATGCGAGCGGGGGCGCGCGGTCGGTGAAAAGGGTGTGAGGTTACTTCCGGCCCCTGCGCTACTTCTTGGGCTTGTCCGACGAAGATTCCGAGGACAGTGCGGCGACGAAGGCTTCCTGCGGCACCTCGACGCGACCGATCGTCTTCATGCGCTTCTTGCCCTCTTTCTGCTTCTCGAGCAGCTTGCGCTTACGGCTGATGTCGCCGCCGTAGCACTTGGCCAGCACGTCCTTTCGGATCGCACGGATGTTCTCGCGGGCGATGATCCGCGATCCGATGGCGGCCTGAATCGGCACCTCGAACTGCTGACGCGGAATCAGTTCCTTGAGCTTGGTCGTCATCTTGTTGCCGTAGGCCGCGGCATTGTCCTTGTGCACGATCGCCGAGAACGCGTCCACGGCCTCACCCTGCAGCAGGATGTCGACCTTGACCAGCGCACCGGCCTGCTCGCCGATCTCCTCGTAATCGAGGCTGGCGTATCCGCGGGTACGGGACTTGAGGATGTCGAAGAAGTCGAAGATGATTTCGGCCATGGGAATCGTGTAGCGCAGCTCGACTCGGGTCTCGGACAGGTAGTCCATGCCGCCGAGTTCTCCGCGTCGTCCCTGGCACAGTTCCATGATGGAACCGATGAACTCGCTGGGCGAGATGATGGTGCACTTGACCATCGGCTCGAACACCTCTCGCGCCTTGCCCTCGGGCCAGTACGACGGGTTGGTGACGATGTGCTCGGCACCGTCTTCCATTTCGACGCGGTAGACCACGTTCGGCGAGGTCGAGATCAGGTCCAGGTTGAACTCACGCTCGAGTCGCTCGCGGGTGATCTCCATGTGCAGCAGCCCGAGGAAGCCGCAGCGGAATCCGAAGCCGAGAGCAACGGAGGTCTCAGGCTCGTAGGTCAGGGCCGCGTCGTTGAGTTGCAGCTTCTCGAGAGCATCACGCAGGTCCGGGTAGTCCGAGCCGTCGAGCGGGTAGAGGCCGGAGTACACCATCGGCCGAGGCTCGCGGTAGCCGGTCAGCGGCTCGGTTGCGCCCTTGCGGAAGGTCGTCACGGTATCGCCGACCTTGGACTGACGGACGTCCTTGACTCCGGTGATGAGGTAACCGACCTCGCCGACTCCCAAGCCCTTGGTGGCCTTGGGATCGGGCGAGACGATGCCGACCTCGAGCAACTCGTGCGTCGAGCCGGTCGACATCATCGTGACCTTCTCGCGCGGGTTGAGCGCGCCGTCGACCACTCGCACGTAGGTGACGACGCCGCGGTAAGTGTCGTAGACCGAGTCGAAGATCATCGCGCGGGCCGGGCCGTCCGGGTTGCCGACCGGAGCCGGGACCAGTTTGACGACCTCGTTGAGCAGTTCCTCCACGCCCACACCGGTCTTACCCGATACGCGCAGTACGTCGTCGGCCTCGCACCCGATGATGTGCGCGATCTCGGCGGCGTAGCGATCCGGGTCGGCAGCGGGAAGGTCGATCTTGTTGAGCACCGGAATGATCGTGAGCTCTTTGTCGAGAGCCAGATACAGGTTGGCCAGCGTCTGCGCCTCGATGCCCTGCGCGGCGTCGACGAGCAACACTGCTCCTTCGCAGGCCTCGAGGGCGCGGGAGACCTCGTAGGTGAAGTCGACGTGACCGGGAGTGTCGATGAGGTGCAGGACGAATTCTTCACCGTCGACGACCCACGGCAGCCGTACGTTCTGCGCCTTGATGGTGATTCCGCGCTCACGCTCGATATCCATCCGGTCCAGGTACTGCGCGCGCATCGACCGGTCGTCGACGACGCCCGTGAGCTGCAACATCCGGTCCGCCAACGTCGACTTACCGTGGTCGATGTGGGCAATGATGCAGAAGTTCCTGATCCTGGACGGATCGGTGAACGTCGTGTCGGCGAAGCTGGGCACTCGTATCCTTCGGCTGGCGTGTTCGAAATGAGCGAACGGGTGTGTCCATCGTCCCACGCCGAGAACGATGCGCCGTCCCCGGCTGTCCGACTCCGGCTTCTACGTCGCCTCGGTCTGGGCTGTGAGCAGCAACGTCAGGGTGGCTACACTCGCCGCATGGCTGGCAATTGGAGCAGATTCGGCAAAGAACTGGGCAAGATCGCGATGCGTGAAGGCCCTCGGCTGCTGCGTCAACTGCAGAAGTCCGGTGCCCTGCAGAAGGGCAAGGACGCGATCAGTGGAACTACAGGCAACACGTCCGCTCCGGCTCCGCGTCCCGGCCGCCCGGTGGCGTCACAGACGAGGCCGACGGCCCAGCGCGCCCGCACCATCGAGTACTCCCCCGATCTCGACGGCAAGGCCGATCCGGGCGAAATCGTCTGGACCTGGGTGACCTACGAAGAAGACGCCAGTCAGGGCAAGGACCGCCCGGTGTTGGTCATCGGGCGCGAGGGCAACGACCTACTCGGTCTGATGCTGTCGAGCCAGAGCAGCCGCGACGGCGACCGCGACTGGCAGTCGATCGGCTCCGGTTCCTGGGACGCCGAGGGCCGACCGAGCTGGATTCGTCTGGATCGCGTTCTCGACGTGCCCGAGGACGGCATCCGCCGCGAGGGCGCGATTCTGAGCAAGCCCCAATTCGACTCCGTCGCAGCTCGATTGCGTCGAGACTTCGGCTGGAACTGAACCACGTGCGCGTTGTGCGACCCACGGATACGCACAACGCGCGCGAGGCTAGGCCAGTCGCGTGATTTCCACGACGACGTCGAGAGCCGTCGAGCCGCCGCCGGAGAAGATGCCCTTGAGCGGGGGCACGTCGGCGTAGTCGCGGCCCAGTCCCACCGAGACGTGCTGCTCGTTGACGGCGATGGCGTTGGTGGGGTCGTAACCCCACCAGGCACCGGTCCAGGCCTCGATCCAGGCGTGGCTCTGGCCCTCGACGGTCGCGCCGATCGCCGCCTGCTTCTTCGGGTGCAGGTATCCCGAGACGTACCGGCTGGGGATACCGATGCTGCGCAGCATCAACAGAGTCAGGTGGGCGTAGTCCTGGCAGACGCCCTTCTTCTCCGACCACGCCTCGACGGCCGAGGTGTGCACCCCGGTGGTCCCCGGGACGTACGACATCTCCTGGTTGACCCAGTTCGAGATCTCGACCACCGATTCCTGCGGCGGCAATCCCTTCGAGAGCTTCTTCGCCACCGACGCGAGCTGGCGGTTCTTCGGCACGTAGACCGTGTTGTCGAGCACCTCGTTGAAGCGGTCGGTCACCGGCTCGCTGGCCAATTCCTCCCAGGACGCGTTCTCGTCCGGATAGACGAAGGGATCGGTCTCGACCACCGAGGATCCGGTGACCTCGAGCTCGGTGTGCGGTGCGTGCAGATCGAACGCCGTCACCGCCGTACCCCAGTAGTCGGTGTAGCGGTAGGACCGCGTCACCGGGTTCGTCTCGACTCGGTTCAGAATCACGTTCTGCCGGTTGTCACTTCGCGGCGTCAGCCGAGCTTCGTTGTAGGACGAGGTCACCGGTGCGTCGTACTGATAGCCCGTGGTGTGTACGACACGCATACGCCAGCTCACAGTTCACCTTCCAATTGATCTTCGAATGTTCCGGAGCCGGCGTCCGTCCACGCAACCCACGGAGCGGCGTGGAAGTACTGCTTGGAGATCGCCTCCCCGAGTTCACGGCAGGTTTCCTGCAGAGAGAGCAGGCGCTCCTGCAGATCGTCGAGAATTTCACCGGGACGCAGGAATTCGAGTTCGCTACGCGCGCGACCCAGTAGCCGCTGAGCTTCGGCCCGCGCACCGACTCGACTGTTCGGCTGGTGGTCGAGCTGATCGAGCGACCGTTCCGCTTCGTTGAGTGCATAGAACACCGAACGCGGAAAGAGCCTGTCCAGCAACATGAATTCGAGAACTCGCTGGGCGTCGAGCGCGCCGCGGTAGGTACGCAGGTAGGTGTCGTGGGCACCTGCGGATCGCAGAACGGTGACCCAGGCCGGCGACGACGGTCGATCGCCGGCGCGCGAGAGAAGCAGCCGAACGATCATGTCGATGCGCTCGACCGAGCGACCGAGCAACAGGAAGCGGTAGCCGTCGTCGTGACTGAGGGTGGAATCCGCGAGACCGGCGAACATCGCGGCCCGTTCCTCGATGTAGCTGAAGAACTCGGCCGGGCCGGTGCGCTTGGACGCCCTGATGCGCTCGTTCAGTCCGTTGTACGTGGTGTTGAGGCACTCCCACATCTCACTCGACGTGACTTCGCGAGCGCCACGGGCATTTTCGCGTGCACTCGACAGCGAGTCCACGATGGAGCCGAGCCCGTCACGGCTGAACGCCACCAACTCGGTGAGCGACCACACGTCGAGCGAGACGTCCGGCTCGTGCTTGAAACCGAGTACTCGCAACAACACTCGCGAGATGTGGTCGGGATCGACCGTGGCGTCTTCGAGAAGCTGGTGGACGGTGACGTCGAGAATGCGGGCAGTGTCGTCCGCTCTCTCGACGTACCGTCCGATCCAGTAGAGCGACTCTGCGTTGCGCGCGAGCATTTACTGTCCACCGCCGTTCGAGTCCGAGTTCGTTGCCTGCTGTTGTTGTTGCTGTTGCTGTTGCTGATTCATCTGCTGGTCCATCGTCAGCTCCGGGCCCTGTTCGACCATGGGCGACTCCGGCGGAACGCTGACGATCTCCTCGCCTGCCAGTTCCTGCTCCTCCTGCGAGGTTCGGGTGGCGAGCACCCAGGTGTCCTTACTGCCGCCGCCCTGGCTCGAGTTGACCACCAACGACCCCTCCGGCAGTGCAACTCGCGTCAAACCCCCGGGCAACACCCAGACGTCGTCGCCGTCGTTGACTGCGAACGGCCGCAGGTCCACGTGCCGGGGAACCAACCGGTCACCGATCTTGGTGGGCACCGTCGAGAGCTGCACGACGGGTTGCGCGATCCAGCCACGCGGATCCGCGCGAACCTTCTTGCTGATGGTCGCCAATTCCTTCGGCGAGGCGTCGGGGCCGAAGACGATGCCGTAACCACCCGACCCTTCGACCGGCTTGATCACCAGTTCGTCGATGCGGTCCAGGACTTCCTCGCACTCGTCGTCCAGCCAGCACCGGAACGTGTCGACGTTGGCCAGCAACGGCTTCTCGCCCATGTAGTAGTCGATGATCGTGGGCACGTACGTGTAGACCAGCTTGTCGTCGCCGACGCCGTTTCCGACGGCGCTGGAGATCACGACGTTGCCTGCGCGGGCGGCGTTGACGAGGCCTGCCACGCCCAGGACCGAATCCGGCCGGAACTGCATCGGGTCGAGGTAGTCGTCGTCGATGCGTCGATAGATGACGTCGACCTGGCGCTCGCCCTCGGTGGTGCGCATGTAGACGATGTTGTCCCGGCAGAAGAGATCGCGTCCCTCGACGAGTTCGACGCCCATCAGCCGGGCGAGCAACGAGTGCTCGAAGTACGCGGAGTTGGCCACACCGGGGGTCAGCACCACCACTGTGGGGTCGGCTTCGTTGAGAGCCGCGGCGGAGCGCAGTGCGCGCAACAGATGCGAGGCGTAATCGCCGACGGCACGCACGCGGTGGCTGGCGAACAGATCCGGGAACACCCGGGCCATGGTGCGCCGGTTCTCCATGACGTACGACACACCGGAGGGCGAACGCAGATTGTCTTCGAGGACGCGGAACGTGCCCTGTGCATCACGGACCAGGTCGATTCCGGCGACGTGGATGCGCACGCCGTTGGGTGGCGTGATGCCGACGGCCTCGCGGTGGAAGTGCTCACAGGAGGTGATCAGTCGCTTCGGCACCACACCGTCGCGGAGGATTTCCTGATCGCCGTAGATGTCGGCGAGAAACATCTCGAGCGCTTTGACGCGCTGCTTGATGCCGCGCTCGAGCCGTGACCACTCCCCGGCGGCGATGACGCGGGGAACCTGGTCGAGCGGGAACGGGCGCTCCTGGCCGGACAGGGAGAACGTGATGCCCTGGTCCACGAATGCGCGTCCCAGTGCGTCGGATCTCGCGTCCAGGTCGGACGCGTTCGCCGGGGCAAGGGCTGTGTGAATGCCCTTGTAGGGAGTCCTGGTTCGTCCGTCCGCGTCGAACATCTCGTCGAAGGCGAGACTGTACTTTCCGACGTCGGAATAACCCCCGAACACCCCGTCGACCTCGGGTTCGACGCGATCCGCTGACTTGGTTTTGGTCGCTTTGGCCTTGGTGGCGGCATGCGTTGCCGATCGCGGACTCATTCTGGTCATGTTGCTACAGAGACTGGAGTTAGGCGCGGTAGAAGCGTTAAATTCTTGAAACGCATCGTCACGGGTGCACCCAATTGGGTTCTGCCCCGCCGGGCTGGTATTCTCGATCTTCGGCGCAGGGCTCCAAAGCTCTGCAGCAGACTTCGGGCATTCCAGCATGGATCGCCCTGACCGGAATACCGACGAAGACAAGAAGGATTTTACGCGTGGCCAATATCAAGTCCCAGAAGAAGCGGATTCTCACCAACGAGCGTGCACGCCTGCGCAACCAGTCGGTGAAGTCCTCCCTTCGTACCGTCATCCGCTCGTTCCGCGAGGCACAGGCTGCGGGCGACAAGGACAAGGCTTCCGAGATTCTCCTCGACGCAGGCCGTAAGCTCGACAAGGCCGCCAGCAAGGGCGTCATCCACAAGAACCAGGCTGCCAACAAGAAGTCGGCACTGGCTCTCGCAGTCAACAAGCTCTGATTTCACCGCTGAGCTCGACCGAGCCCGCTGCATCCGACACGGAGGCAGCGGGCTTTCTCGTGCCCTGAGTTTTTCGTGCCCTGGACTTGTCACAACGCTGGGGCCCCGAGCGCTACCGGCCCAGCCCCGCGACCTCTGACACCGCCTTTTCCACCGCGTAGTCTGCGTCCGCTGCCTGACCTTTGACGTCGGCGTTCAGTTGCGCCACAACCCGCAACGCCTGCGCGATGGATCGACCGTTCCAGCCTCGGGCCTGACCCTGCGCCTTCTTGATCTTCCACGGCGGCATGCCCAATTCACCTGCCATTCGGAACGGGTCGCCGCGACCGGCCGAACCCACGAGCGCAATGGTGCGGACGGCATCGGCCAAGGCGTCGGCCAACAGCACGTGCGCCACTCCCCGATGCATCGCCCAGCGAACAGCCTCGAGCGCGCCGGCTCTGTCTCCGATCACCGCTTTGTCGGCGACGTCGAACCCGGAGACTTCCGCCTTGCCCGAGTAATACCGGCGCACTGCAGCCAGATCGACCTTGCCGCCGGTATCGGAGACCAGCTGCGAACAGGCCGAGGCCAATTCGCGGAGTTCGTTGCCGACCGATTCGACGACAGCCTCGATCACCTCGCCGCTCACTCGAACGTCGGCCGCACGGAATTCACCGCGCACGAAGTCGATGCGTTCGGCGGGCTTGGTGAGTTTCACGCACTCGTGCACCTGAGCGCCACACTTCTGCAGAGCACCGACCATGGCCTTGGCCCGACCGCCGCCGGAATGCATGACCACCACGACCGCGCCCTCGGGCGGATCGGTTGCGGCGTCGAGCACCAGAGCTGCAGCATCCTTGCCTGCCTCGGCCGCTGCCTCGAGCACAACCACGCGATCCTCCGCGAACAGCGACGGACTGAGCAGTTCGGCAAGTTCCGGGGCACTGGCGTCGCCGGTGCGCAACCGTGTGACCGGCAGGTCCTCCCCCGGAATCGCCGCATTGGCACGCACCTGCGTCACGATCGACGCCACCGCGCGATCCATCAGAAGTTCCTCGTCGCCGAGAACCAGATGCAGAGGAGCCACACTCGAAGTCACACCCGTGATCGTGCCATGTGGGGCCGACAGCTCGGGCATCCGCTTCCTTTCGAGCAGCACAGCCCCAGCACTCACCACAGCAGGTGCGCAGTCCACATGGCCAGTGCCGTTATCGCCACCACTGCAGCACCCCACCGCAGCACCCGAAACCGCAACGCCACGAGCAGTGCGGCCGTTCCCCAGGCTGCCAGTGCTGCACCCAGGAGACCGTCGGGGACGCGGATGCCGGCAACAGGCACCGACGCGGCCCGCTCGGCCACCGTGATCAACCACCACAGTGGTGCCGACGCCAGCTGCGCCGTCAGCTCGGCGACAGACGTGCTGACGGTGGCGATCACGGCCGTCACGATGCCCACCACCGTGATCGGAGCGACGACCGGTGCCACCAACACGTTCGCAACGACGCCCACCACACTGATCGTTCCCGTCATCGCCGCGACCACCGGTGCCGTCACCGCGTGCGCGGCTGCAGCGACGGCCGATACCTCCGCGGCTGCCCTCGGCCAGCCGCGGGCTCGGAGCCAGTCGACCCAGATCGGCGCGACCAGGACGAGTCCGGCGGTGGCAAACACCGACAGGACGAACCCGACGTCCACCGCCAGCCTCGGCCACCATGCGAGCAAGCCCAGCACTGCGCCGCACAGGGCCGGAACGGCCTGCCGCCGCCTGCCGGTGACGAGGGCCAACAACCCGATCGAACCCATCACCGCCGCACGAAGCACACTCGGCGATGGGCGAGCCACGATCACGAACGCGACGAGCACGACGAACGCAACTGCGACCGTCGCTCGTGGTCCGATCCCGATGCTTCGCAACACCAGCAGAACCGCACCGATCACGATGGAAAAGTTTGCGCCCGACACAGCGGTCAAATGCGTCAGTCCGGCCGCCCGGAAGTTCTCGGCCACAGTCTCGTCCAATCGGGACACATCCCCGACCACGAGACCGGGTAGCAGACCTGCACGATCCGGTGGCATCGAATTCTGCGCCACTGCAGCCAAATTCGACCGGAAGGTGCCGGCTGCGGCAGAGATCGCCCCGGGGTCACCGACGGTGACGGGTGGTCCCGATACGCGGATCACCGCCACAGTCATGTCCGGTCGAATCGGTTCGCCGAGCCTGCCCCGGACGGTGATCTGTTGACCCGGCAGCAGAGTGGACCAACTCGACTCCGGGGCGATGATCGAGACGCGTCCGCCGACGTACAGCGCCTCACCTCCGACGTCCACGCGAATCAACTCGGCCTTCGTCATCACCATCGAGGGTCCTGCGGACGTCAGTCGTCGTGGGTCCTCCTCCAGCCGCACCGACGCGGTGATCCACGCACGCTTCTCCGCGGCAGCAGCCACGGGATGATCTGCTACTGCGCACATCTGAAGCCAGATCGCTCCGCCGAAGCACAGCGCGAGTGCGATCACCGTGGCCACTCCCGCCCAGCTGGGACCGGACGCGGCGCATCGTGTCGCCAGCCGTCGCAGCGCCAGCGAACCGAGCAGCACCACCACCGAGGTCGACGCCGTGGCCGCCACCGCCGCACCGGGGCCGCCGAGAATTGCGACCGCGGTGATCGACCAGCACACCACCACAGCCGGAACCAAACGTATATCGAACGGCAGAAACTCCTCGGCCTGCGCAGTGGCGGTCGATGCGGCGTCGGTGCTCATCCGATGTGCACGAGATCGCGGATCTTCGCCAGCCTCCCAGGCCCGATTCCGTCCACTTCGGCGAGCTGATCGACAGAGACGAAGCGGCCGTTGGTCTCTCGCCAACTCACGATCGAGGTTGCGGTCACCGGTCCGACACCGGGCAAGGCGTCCAGTTCGGCGGCGGTGGCGGCATTGAGGTCCACCGTCCCGGCCGGTGCGGAGCCTTCGGGAGCGGCCTGCGCCCCGCCCGCGGTCACCGGGCCGTCTACCGAGGTCGTACTACTCAACGGCGGGGCAGCCTGTGGCTGCACGACACCGACGACGATCTGATCACCGTCGGCCACTCGCGCGGCCATGTTGAGCGCCAACAGATCGGCACCCTCGACAGGTCCTCCTGCCGCGGCGACCGCGTCGGCGATTCGCGAACCCGGTTGCAGCCGAACCAGTCCGGGCTGTACCACCAGGCCGACGACGCTCACGACCAGCTCGGCTTCCACTGCCGGTACCGGTTCGGCCAGGACGTCCGAATTCTTCGTATCGGATGCAACCACGGCCAGCGGTGGAGCGGGTGCAGGCGTCGGCGCATCTCGAAACACCGCGAATGCCGCGACGAGCACGACAAAGACTCCGGCTGCTGCCAGGGCGATGGCACCCTGCCTTCCCGGGTCCACCCGAGCGGAACGCCATCGCTGTGGAAGTACGGACGACCACGGGGAACCGAGCCTCGGCGAACTCGAGATCAGCCAATCCGGTTCCGGGGTCGTCACGTCAGGGCTGGATTCCTGCGTCTCGACTTGCGCGGGTATCCCATCCGGGCGTGCGGAATCAGGTTGTCTGCGCACGGCATTCAGTCGCGCCACCGTGTGCGCCCGATCGTCGTCACCGCCCATGCATCAGGACGCTAGTTCCGGCGGTAAGGCTCACACGCCACGAGACGCTGGTCGCGAATTGCCCTGTGCACAACTCGCTACCTGTGGATGATCGGTGGGATCGGCGCGACTATCGGTGTCCCGGTGCCACGACGACGCCGACGGCACCGGGGCCGACGTGCGCTCCTAGCACGGCACCGAAGGGATACACGTCGATGCTGGTGAAGCCCGGAATGCGGGCGGTCAGCATTGCAGCGACATCGTCGGCACGCTCCGCGCACAACATATGGTGCACGGCGAGCGCAACCCCCGAATCGTCACCGACCTCGGATGCGGCGGCGACGGCTGCGTCGACCAGCTTGTGCAACGCCTTGGACGAGGTCCGCGTCTTCTCCCGCAGCACGAGCGCGCCGCCGCTGATGTGCAACACCGGCTTCATGGCCAGTGCGGTGCCGAGGAGGGCTGCGGCAGTGCCGATTCGACCTCCGCGTCGCAGATGGTCGAGGCGATCGACGACGATGAAGCACCTCGAGGTCGTCGACGCAGCGACGGCGCAGTGGTAAACCGTGTCCAGGTCTGCTCCCCCGGCAGCCGAACCGGCAGCCGTCAGCGCGGCAAAGCCCAATCCCATTCCTGCAGAACCGGAATCGACCACTCGAACGGCTGGGCCGACCTCGTCCGCGGCCTGGCGCGCTGCTTCCCACGTGCTCGAGAGCCCCCGGGAGATGTGCAGCGCAACCACACCGTCCCCTCGACTGCGTTCGAGAGCCGCGGCGTACACCTCGGCCAGCTCGCCCGGTGACGCGCCGGCGGTGGTCATCGGACTTCCCGAGGCGGAGTGCTCGGGGATCTCGTCGACACTCTCACGATGGTCGATTCCGTCCACCAGTACGTGCAAGGGCACCACCGAGATTCCCCGCTCGGCCGCAAGCGTGGCGGGCAGGCAGGACGAGGAGTCGGTGACGACGGCGACGGTCATGGCTTCGGGGTCGCTGCAGGGTTCGCGGTCGACGCCGAGGCAGCCACCGGTCGCAACGCCTCGAGCATCGCCTCTGCCACCGCACGGTGCGCGTCCCACCCCCAGTGGATGCCGTCGGGGTTCGCGTTCTCGGATTCGATGTTCGGGCGCACCGCGTCGGCGAGATCGACCATCGGAACGTTCTTGTCCGTACTCCACGCCCGCAACGCACGTACCGCGGGCTCGCGGCCCGAGTGCACCCGCCCGTAGGCATCGCAGCGGTGCACCGACGGATAGGTGCCGACGACGGGAAGCTCGGGACGTACGTAGGCCAAGGCCGCGCGGGCCTGCTCCAGGTAGTCGACGCTGAGCCGCGGCGGCAGTGCAACCGGCCAACCCAGATGCGACAGAACTGGTTGCACCGCTTGATATCCCGCGCGAACGACGCGTCGCAGAGCCGGCGGTCTGATGTACCGGATCTGCTCCCGCAGCGCGGTAGGCAACGGCGAAGGAAGCGAATCCATGCCACCGATGGCGAACACGACGGCACCGGCACGGGGAATCGCGGCCCACACTCGCGGATCCTGAGTCAGAGCCCACCATGCGTCACGACTCGTCCAGCCGATGCGCGCAACCAAATCCACCGTCCAACCGAGTTCGGCTGCAACCAGATTGGGCCAGAGCCGCGGATCGTCCACCGGCAGCCCGCCCTCGGGTCCGTAATAACTCAGCGAGTCCGCGAGCACGAGCAGCGTGGGGCGCACCGCCGTCTCGTCAGAGGACGTCACTGGCCACTCGCGCCGAGGCGTTCCACACGTCCAGGCGCCAGGACGGCTGAACGCCCGCTCCGTGCGCGCCGAGCTGCACCCAACTGGTGTTGGCGAGCCCGCCGAGCACCGGCCACCGGTCCGTCGGCAAATCGAGCAACGCTGCCGTCAGGGCCGCGATCAGGCCCCCGTGCGCCACGAGTACCAGTGGCCGCTGGTCGCCACCGGCACCCCACTCGGGGACGCCGCTCAGCAGCTCGCGAACCAGGGGAACACTGCGACGGGCGACGTCGATACGGCTCTCCCCGCCCGGTGGAGCGATGGTGGCATCGGCTCGCCACGCCGGCCGAGCGCCGGGTGCGATGTCGTCGACCTCGGTGTGGGTTAGACCCTGCCACTCACCGAGATGGGTTTCGCGCAGGCGCTCGTCCTGCGTCACCGAAACACCGGCAGCGTCGCCCAGGGCAACGGCGGTGTCGAGAGCCCGGCGGAGGTCGGAAGAGACGATCCGAATCGGCTCACGCGTCGCCAGCTCGGCAGCGGCCGTCTTGGCTTGGGTGCGACCGAGCTCGGACAGATCGGTATCGAGCTGACCCTGCATGCGGTCGGTGGCGTTGTATTCCGTCTGACCGTGCCGAAGCAGGATGAGCCGTCGGATCATTGCTCCGATTCCGCAGCCGGGTGCTGTCCGAGACCGGGAACCTCGATGGTCGGGCAGTCCTTCCACAACCGCTCGAGGGCATAGAAGTTGCGCTCTTCGTTGTGCTGGACGTGGACGACGATGTCGGAGTAGTCCAACAGCGCCCAGCGACCTTCCTTGGTGCCCTCACGGCGGACCGGCTTGTGTCCGGCTTCACGCAGCTGATCCTCGATGTTGTCCACGATCGAGTTGACCTGACGCTCGTTGGGCGCTGAGGCGATCACGAAGCAATCGGTGATGTAGAGCTGGTCGGAGACGTCGAGGATCACCACGTCGCTGGCCAGTTTGTCGTCGGCTGCGAGCGCGGCGATACGCGCCATCTCGGCGGCTTCGGCTGTTGCAGTCACTTGGGTGTACTCCCACTCGTATGGTTCGGGTTCGCGGTCATTGCGCTGGTGACCGGCCCTTCCGGTTGCTTCTTCTGGGGTGCCGGCTCCGACATGGTGACGGATCCGTCGAGGCGCAGCGCGCCTCGTGGTCTGTAGAGATTTCTCTTCGAGATGTATTGCACGACGCCGTCCGGTACGAGGTACCAGACCGGCCGATTCTCACCGGCTCGAAGTCGACAGTCCGTCGACGATATCGCGAGTGCCGGGATTTCCATCAATGTGAGGGTGCCGGCAGGCAACGACCGGAGGTGGTTGGCCAGATGTTCGACGCCCAGCTCGAACCCCGGACGCGAGACTCCGACGAACTTGGCGAGCTCGAACAGCTCCTCCCAGTTCTGCCACGTCAGGATCGACTCGAGGGCGTCCGCGCCGGTGATGAAGAACAGCTCGGCATTGGGGTGCTGCGCCCGCAGATCGCGCAGGGTGTCGACGGTGTAGGTCGACTTCTCGCGATCGACGTCCACGCGGCTGACGGAGAATCGGGGGTTGGACGCGGTCGCGATCACGGTCATCAGGTAGCGGTCTTCCGCTGGGCTGACCGAGGTCCCTTCCTTCTGCCAGGGGTTTCCGGTGGGGACGAAGATGACCTCGTCCAGACCGAACTTGTTCGCCACTTCGCTGGCCGCGACGAGGTGCCCGTGGTGTATCGGGTCGAAGGTGCCACCCATCACGCCCAAGCGGCGAACGGACTGCTTCCCTGTGTCGTCACCGGGGTCGTATTCGTGCTGCACAACCGTCGATTCTACGTCCGCGGCGTTACCGGGCGTCACACGCCTCACACCGGCAGCAGACGTGAGACCACGGTGGCGAGCTGCTGGGCGGATCGGCACTCGTGCATGGCGATCACGTCGGCGTACACCTTGGCCGCCGAATCGCCGGATCCCCACTGCGCTTTCGGTTCGGGATTGAGCCAATACGCATGCTTGGCCACCGAGACGATGTGGGCCAACGCGGGCAGCTTGGGTTCGCGGTAATTGGTGCGGGCGTCGCCGAGAATCAACACCGAACTGCGACTGGTGACCGCATGCGCGTACTTCTCGTCGAACGTCGTCAGCGCGTGTCCGTAGTCCGAGTGGCCGTCGTACGTCACCAGATCGGACTCCCGGATGATGCGGCTCATCGCGGCACCGAGGTCGGAGCCGGAGTCGAAGAATCGCGTCACCTCGTCGGTGGAATCGATGAAGGCAAAGATTCGAACGCGCGAGAACTGCTCTCGCAGTGCGTGTACCAACAACAGGGTGAAGTTACTGAATCCCGCCACCGAGCCAGAGACATCGCACAGCACAACCAATTCGGGGCGTGCTCGACGCGGCTTGCGCTCCACCAAGTCGATCGGAATGCCGCCGGTGGACATCGACTTGCGCAGGGTGCGTCGCAGATCGATCGAGCCGTGCCTGCTTCTGCTGCGCCGCACCGCAAGTCGTGAGGCAAGCAGCCGGGCCAGCGGGGTGACGTTGCGTCGCAGCGCCGCCATCTCCGTGTCCGAGGCCCGCAGGAAGTCGACCTCCTCGGCCAGCTTGGGCACACCGTAACTCGCCACCCGCTCGCGGCCCAGCTTCTCGGCCGACCTCCGCCTCGTCTCGTTCTCGACCATCTTGCGAAGGTCTGCGATTCGTTGCGCTGCAGTACGTTTGGCCACTTCCGATTCGTAGTCGTCGGTGGGCCGATCCGGTGTGTCGTCGGCGCGGCCGAGTAGCCCGTCGAGGATCTTGCGCAACAACGTATCGGGGGCAACATCGCGCAGGGCCTGATAGGCCGAGAACGACGGCCCGTTCGAGGATTTGTACTGACCGAGTTCCTCCACCATCTGCGCCGCCAGCATCTGGGTCAACTCCGCGGCCTCGGCCGAATCGTCGGACAGCAGATCCACCAGCAACTCTCGGAGCGCATCGATGTCGACCTCGCCGCCGTCCGTGCGGGGCAGCGCAGTGTCGATCTGTCCCGAGTCCCTCGTGCCCGACGCCACCGGAAACCACAGGTCGAACAAGGCGTCGAACACCCCGCGATGCGTCGGTCGTCGCAACAACGAGCAGGCCAGCCCCTCGCGCACGGCTTCCCGGTCGAGTAGATCCAGGACCGACAGGACGCGTCCGGCATCGACGGTTTCCGACGGCCCCACCGAGATTCCGCGCTTTCTCAAAGCCTCGACGAAGCCGACCAGATGCCCGGGAATTCCGTGCGGGGCCAACATGTCAGTTCAGCCGCAGTTCGGCGGCAGCACGCACCTGATCGGACTGATGCTTGAGCACCACTCCCAGCGTCGACCGGACCGCATCGTCGTCGAGGGTGTCCATACCGAGGGCCAACAGCGTGCGACCCCAGTCGATCGTCTCGGCCACGGAAGGCAACTTCTTGAGCTGCATGCCCCGCAGCACACGGACGGTCTTGACCATCTGCTCGGCGATCGCCTCGGGCAGTTCCGGAACCCGACTGGCCAGGATGCGACGCTCGAGGTCCGCGTCGGGGAAATCGAGGTGCAGGAAGAGGCAGCGGCGCTTGAGGGCCTCCGACAGTTCGCGAGTGGCGTTGGAGGTCAGCACCACGAACGGAGTGCGCTCCGCCGTGATGGTGCCGAGCTCGGGAATGGTGATGGCGAAGTCGCTGAGCACCTCGAGCAGCAGTCCTTCGATCTCGACGTCGGCCTTGTCGGTCTCGTCGATGAGCAGCACGGTGGGGTCGCTACGCCGAATGGCCTGCAGCAGCGGCCGCGCCAGCAGGAACTCCTCCGAGAAGACGTCCAGCTTGGTCGAATCCCAATCGCCACCGATTCCCGACTGGATCCGCAGGATCTGCTTTGCGTGGTTCCACTCGTACAGGGCGCGGGCCTCGTCGACGCCCTCGTAGCACTGCAACCGGACCAGCTCGGCACCCGTCGTCTGGGCCACGGCACGAGCGAGTTCGGTTTTGCCCACACCTGCTGGGCCCTCGATCAGCAGCGGCTTGCCGAGGCGGTCGGCGAGAAAGACCGAGGTGGCCGTGGCCTTGTCGGCCAGATAGCCCGTTTCTGCCAGACGCTCGAGGACGTCGTTCACGCTCGCGAACAGCGGGGGTGTCGTCGGTAGGGCACGATCCACGTCACAACTCCTGATGATCGGATTTGGCCGGTACGGCAGAGGCGTCAGACATCTCGGACGTGTCCGTCGCCCCACACGGTCCATTTGGTCGAGGTCAGTTCGGGCAATCCCATGGGCCCTCGGGCGTGCAGCTTCTGGGTGGAGATGCCGATCTCGGCACCGAAGCCGAATTGCTCGCCGTCGGTGAAAGCGGTGGAGGCATTGACCATCACGGCAGCCGCGTCGACGCGTCGAGTGAACTCGCGCGCGGCACCGATATCGGATGCGACGATCGCCTCGGTGTGTCCTGTTCCGTATCGATCGATGTGCTCGATCGCCTCGTCGATGCCGCCCACGACCTTCAGCGCGATGTCGAGTGAGAGGTACTCCTGCGACCAGTCCTCGTCATGAGCGGGGACCAGCCCGGGCAGGTCGCCGTGCACCGTGACGCTGTGCATCTGGAACGCCTGCAGCAGCCGCGGCACCATCGTGTCGGCGATCGCAGCATCGACCAGCACGGTCTCGGCGGCGTTGCAGACGCTGACTCGGCGGGTCTTGGCGTTGAGCACGATCTTCTCGGCCACGTCCGGATCGGCCGAGGAGTGGACGTACACGTGGCAGTTTCCGACTCCGGTCTCGA
The DNA here is from genome assembly GCF_002258735.1 of Rhodococcus sp. WWJCD1. Taxonomy (NCBI): domain Bacteria; kingdom Bacillati; phylum Actinomycetota; class Actinomycetes; order Mycobacteriales; family Nocardiaceae; genus Rhodococcus; species Rhodococcus sp. WWJCD1. Next base: position 192,506 of record NZ_NOXY01000026.1, on the reverse strand, counting down.
TGGTCGGGACCGTGGCATCGCGAACGACGGCAGCGATCAGTCCCGCGCCCCCGCGCGGGATCACCACGTCCACCAGACCGCGCGCCTGGATCAGGTGGGTGACCGTGGCACGGTCCGCACTGCCCAGCAGTTGTACGGCAGCCTCGGGCAGACCGTGTTCGCGCAACGCCCCCTGCAGGGCGTCGACCAATGCTGCATTGGACTGTGCCGCCGAGGACGAACCGCGCAGCAACACCGCGTTGCCGGACTTGAACGCGAGACCGAACGCATCGACGGTGACGTTGGGGCGCGCCTCGTAGACCATGCCCACCACCCCGAGCGGGACCCGCACCTGCCGAATCTCGAGCCCGTTGGGAAGCGTCGAACCGCGGATGACCCCGCCGATCGGATCCGGCAGCGCGGCGACCTGTCGCAGGCCCGCCGCGATGCCCTCGATGCGCGATGCGGTCAAACGCAGTCGATCCAGCAGACCCTCGTCGGTACCCGCTGCCCGCGCGATCTCGATATCGGCCGCGTTCGCAGCCAGGACCGAATCTGCAGCAGCAACCACGGCATCGGCGGCGGTATGCAGCAACGAATCCTTCTCGGCGGTCGTCAGCAACGCCAGCGCACGCGAGGCGATCCGCGCACGACGAGCGGCCGCATGCACGCTCTCACGCTCGTCGAGCGTCGTGGGCACCGATTCGGCCGAGACGGAAGCAGTCATGAACTACACACTAATGGGGCCGGGAATGAAGCGGTGTCGCCGTGTCGTTGCAGCACGACGTGGAGATCACCGACGTCATCGACGTCGATACCGACAGACCGGAGGAACCACCTGTGAGTGCCTTGTTCGAGCCTCTGACCCTGCGCGAGGTCACCTTTCCCAACCGGGTATGGATGGCACCGATGTGCCAGTACTCGGCCGACGACGCGGGCCAGTACGTCGGCGTTGCGGGTGACTGGCACCGCACCCATCTGGTCAGCCGCGCGGTCGGCGGGGCAGGCCTGATCATCACCGAAGCCACCGCAGTCAGCCCGGAGGGTCGCATCAGCCCGTCGGACCTCGGCATCTGGAACGACACCCAGGCCGATGCATTGGCGAAGATCGTCGCCGAGATCGCGTCCTTCGGAAGCGTTCCTGGCATCCAGCTGGCACACGCGGGCCGCAAGGGTTCCACCGCTGCTCCCTGGCTCGGCGGCAAGTCGCTACCCGCGGAGGATCCCCGTAGCTGGGAGACCGTCGGTCCGAGCGCGGTCGCCTTCGGTGATTACGCGACGCCCCGCGAGGCAACCGACGACGACATCACGAAGATCGTGGACGACTTTCGCTCTGCGGCGCAGCGCGCACTGAAGGCCGGGTTCAAGGTGGCCGAAGTTCACGGCGCGCACGGATACCTGTTGCACCAGTTCCTGTCGCCTGCGAGCAACACCCGCACCGACGCCTACGGCGGCGACTTCGCCGGCCGTACCCGGCTACTGATCGAGGTGGTCGACGCGGTCCGTGAGGTGTGGCCGGCCGAGCTTCCGGTGTTCGTTCGTCTGTCGGCAACCGACTGGCTCGACGAGCCGGACAATGCTGAGGGCACAGCCGAACTGGAGGCTCCGAGTTGGACCTCCGATCAGACCGTCGCGTTGTCCCAGATCCTCACCGAACACGGGGTGGATCTGGTCGATACCTCCACCGGAGGAAACGTGCACGCCAAGATTCCGGTCGGTCCCGGCTACCAGGTTCCGTTCGCACGGCGAATTCAGAACGAGACCACGATGCCCGCTGCCGCGGTCGGCATGATCACCGAACCCAAGCAGGCGGAGGACATCGTCTCGCTGGGCGAGGCGACGGCCGTGCTGCTTGCGCGCGAGCTACTGCGTGATCCGTACTGGCCACGGCGCGCTGCCCGCGAACTCGGTGTGGAGATGACTCCGGCCGTGGCACCGCAGTACGAGCGGGCCTACTGAGGTCTCACACCACGAAGCCGAGCTTCTTGTCCACGACATTGAGCAGGGGTTCGCCCCGGAAGTATCGACGTGCGTTGTCTGCGAACACCTCTGCGAGTCGCTGCTTCCACCCCGACGCGTCGCCGCTCATGTGTGGGGTGAGAATCACGTTCTCGGCCGTCCACAACGGATGGTCGGCCGAGAGCGGCTCGGTCTCGAACACGTCCAGCGCGGCACCGGTGATGTGTCTGCTGCCGAGATGCTTCAACAGTGCCTCGGTATCGAGCAGCTCACCGCGGCCCACGTTGATCACCCGCGCGCCGGGCTTCATTGCGGTCAACACGGAATCGTCGACCAAACCTCTCGTCTGTTCGGTCAACGGCGCAACCAGAACCAGATAATCGGCCCGTGCTACTTCGTCCGCCAGATCATCACTGGCGTACACGGTACCGAAGTCTCGGTCGCCTTCTCGTGCTGTTCGACCCACACCCGAGACCGACATTCCCACTGCACTCAGGAGAGCGGCGATGGCGCGACCGATCGCTCCGGTGCCCACGATCATCGCGTGTGCACCGTCGATACGTTCGGTCTCGCGGTGTTGCCAGATCTTCGAATGCTGCAGTGCACGCGAACGTTCGGAGTCCTTGGCGAACGCGAGGATCTGAGCCAGCACGAACTCCGCGATCGGTCGATCGAAGACGCCACGCGAATTGGTCACGACCACATCGGATTCCACCAGCTCGTCGAACATCAACGAGTCGACGCCGGCAGCGGCGATATGGATCCACTTCAGAGACCCGCAGCGCGGCCACGCGGATTCGACTGCAGGCGAGAAGAAATCCCACAGCAGCAACGCGTCGGCACCGTCGACTGCATCCGCCAGGGTGTCGGCCGTGGCGTACCTGACGTCGGCAACCTCCGCGACGGACTCTAGTCCGCCGGGAAGGTCGCCGGCGTGCAGAACGACGAGAACCGGTGCCACTTCTACTTCTTGTAGCCGACGAGCTCGACGCCGGACGCAGCGACCTCGTCGTCGTTGTCACCAGGGCACTGAGTTCCGCGCAGTGATCGCCCTGCCGTCTCGGGCATCAACAGAATCGGAACGAACGCGATGGCAGCCGCGATCATCATGTACCAACCCGGGATCAGGTTGGAACCGGTTCGGTCGATCAGGAACGTCAGAATCAGCGGTGCCGTACCGCCGAAGAGCGCCGTCGAGACGTTGTATCCGATGGCGAACGCTCCGTAGCGCACCTGAGTGGGGAACAGTGCGGGCAGTGTCGACGACACACAGGAGCACATGATGACCAGCAGTACTCCGAGCCCGAGGAGGCCGATGCTCTGGCCGATCAGTCCGGTGTTGATGATCAACAGGAACAGCGGAACGCTGAACACGAAGTACCCGACGCAGGCCGCCAGCAGCAACGGCTTTCGGCCCACCCTGTCGGACAGAGCACCGATCGGGTTGATGATCGCCATCATGATGATCATGATCGCCACGAGGGTGAAGTTGGACTGAGTCGTGCTGTGCCCCAACGTGTCGCTCAGGTATGAGGGCAAGAAAGTCAGCACCGTGTAGTACGCGATGTTGAGTAGCAGCACGAATCCCATCAGAATCAGGATCCGCTGCCAGTACGTCATGGTGGCCTTGAGTGAGGTGACGGCTCCGCCTGCACCCTCTTCGACCGTGCCGCCGTCTTCTTTCGCTTCGGCGAACACCGGAGAATCCTCGAGCCGGGTTCGCAACCACAGCGCAACGATGCCCAACGGGAGAGTCACCAGGAACGGGATTCGCCAGCCCCAGGCCTCCATGGTCTCGTCACCGAGCCCGACGTTGAGCAGGGTGCACAGGGTGGCACCGCCCACCGTGCCTGCTAGGGTGCCGAATTCGAGGAACGATCCGAAGAATCCGCGCCGCTTGTCGGGCGCGTACTCGGCCATGAACACAGCTGCGCCGCCGTACTCACCACCGGTAGAGAAGCCCTGCACCAAACGGCAGACGAGCAGCAGCAACGGTGCGGCGATGCCGATGGTGTCGAATGTCGGCAGCACACCGATCGCCGCCGTGGCCAACGTCATCATCGAGACGGTCAGTACGAGGACCTTCTGACGACCGATGCGGTCGCCGAGTGGGCCGAGCACGATGCCGCCGATGGGACGAATGATGAACGACGCGGCCAGCACGGCGAATGTGGAGAGCAGGCTCGCTCCCCCGTCCTCGGACGGAAAGAAGTTGGCGGCGATGTAGACGGCGAGATAGCCGTACACCGCGTAGTCGAACCACTCGACTGCGTTGCCGAGTGCAGATCCGCCGATGGCGCGGTGGAGAATCTTGGTCTCGTCCGGGCTCAGGGTGTCGGTACTGGGGGGATATCCGGTCGGCGATGCTGCCGACCCTGAATTTTCGGTCACGGTCGAAATACCTCTCGCTTTTGTGGACAAAGTGGAGCGTCGGTGTGGTACTTCGCAGCGTTCGACATTACGGCGATACAGAACATACGTTTCGGCCAACCCCCTCGTGCAGCGCTAAAGTCCTGGTAGTGCAGCAATTCTGGTGGCGATCAACGCGTACGCCCTTGCGCTGTCGGTCAATTGCCGCACGGCGACGGACTCGTCCGGCCGATGTGCTTGTTCTTCGATCTCCCCGGGACCGAGCACGACGGTGGGTATTCCCATCTGCTGTGCCACAAAACCACCATCGCACGATGCCGTCCAGATGTCAGTGGAACGGCCAAATCCGTTGTCCATAACCGATTGCACTGCGGTAGTGACCAATCCGTTGTTCACGCTGGTCAGAAAGCCTGGCATTTCCATCGCGATACCGATCTCGACATCGATACCGGACCCGGTGAGTTCCGCAGATTCGATGCGGGATCGCAGATCTCCTACGACTCCGGCGGCGCTCTCGCCGGGTAACAGACGGCGGTCGACGGTGACGACACACCGGTCGGCGACCATCGAGGTGCCCGTACCTCCCGCTATCGTCCCCACATTCCAGGTGGCCGGCCCCAGTTCGGGGTCGGGGTTCGCATCCAATTCCGCCTGGGAGCCCTCGATGATTCTGATGATGCGTGCTGCAGCAGAGATGGCGTTGGCTCCGTTGCGCGGCTGCCCCGCATGCGCGGAACGGCCCCGAACCTCGATCTCCAGGTTCGCCGCCCCTCTGCAGCCGTAGATGGTGACCAGATCCGTAGGCTCCGCCACCACGCAACAGCTGTACGTGCGGTGCTGAGATTCGGCGACGAAAGCTCGGATACCGAGTCCGGTGTCCTCCTCGTCGACCAGGCACGCCAACGTCATGGGGTGCTCGTCCGCGAGACCGGAACGCAGCACGGCGGCCATGGCCGCCACCACCGCGGCCAGGCCGCCTTTCATGTCGCAAGACCCGCGGCCGACGATGCGACCGTCCCGAACCACGGCGGAAAAGGGATCGGTGGTCCAGCCCGTACCAGCGGGGACCACATCGGAGTGGCCCACGAACAGCACCCCTGGCCGCTTGTCGGATCCGATGGACACGAAGACGTTGGGCCGACCAGGAGCGACCTCGACGGTCCGAACATCGAAACCCAGTGCGCGACAGTGTTCGGCGAGGACCTTCGCGGTCTTCTCCTCGGTGTCCCCGGGATTCTCACCGCCCGCATCGATCAAAGCGGTTGTCAGACCGACAATTTCGTGCTCGTCGATCGAATCGAGAAGGGCACGTTCGGAACTCGTGACCGTCATCGAGTGGGATCGGAGGCGAGCAGGTGCTTGGACTTCTCCACTGCCACCGCCAGTCTTCTGATTCCCTCGTCGATGCGTTCGGGAGTCGACGAGGCGAAGCACAGGCGCAGCGAATCGTGGAATTTGCCGCCCACCGACAGTGCCGGTCCCGGGATGTAGGCCACTCCTTCGGCGAGCGCCGTCTCGAACAGGTCCTGAGTAGAGAAGTCGACGTCGTTGCCGCGCAACGTCGCCCAGAGAAAGAATCCGCCCTCGGGGTCGGTCGTCGACATCGAGTCACCGAAGTGTCTGGCGATGCTGTTCTGCATCGCGACCTTGCGCGGCAGGTACACCGACGCCAACGACCGAAGGTGCTCGTCGAGCAGTCCGCGCCGGATGTACTCGGCGACCATCCGCTGCGCAGGCAGGTTGGTGCACGTGTCCATTGCCTGCTTGGCGTTGACGATCAGTTGCCGCGCCTCGGGGGCGGCGTCCACCCATCCCACCCGTAGGCCGGGCGCGATCATCTTCGAGAACGTGCGCACGGAGAAGATCAACGGGTCGTTGGGACTGAGTGTGCCGAAACTGGGGATCGACTCACCCGAGAAACGGAGCAGACCGTAGGGATCGTCGTCGAGAATCACCGATCCCCAACGGTGTGCCAATTCGATGAGCAACCGACGGCGCTCGAGCGACAGGGTCACCCCGGACGGGTTCTGAAAGTTGGGGATCACGTAGATCATCTTCGGCAACCGCCCCGCGCGCTCGACGAGCTCGGGCAATGCCTCGACGATGAGACCGTTGCTGTCCATCGGGGCCTCGAGGATGTCGCCCCCGTAACTGAGGACGGTGGCGGTTCCGTTGGTGTACGTGGGACTTTCGACGATCACCAAGTCGCCCGGATCGACGAACAACTTGCACGCGATGTCGAGGCCCTGCATCCCGCCCGAGGTGATCACCACTCGCTCCTCGGACGTGGGCTCGCCCACCGACTCGAGGTAGGCGAGCAATGCGTCGAGAAGGCCGGGGTCACCCTCGGTGGCACCGTAGTCGAACGCGTCCGCGGTGAGCACGCCGGCGGCGATCTCGGTGAATGCAGCAGCCGGAACCGTCTCGGCGGCAGGAGATCCCATCGCGAAGCGCACGATGTCGTGTTTCTGCGCCGCAAGGAGCGATGTCGACGAATCGATCACCGATCCCACCAGCTTGTCGGTTCGCAGGGCCCACGGAATGCTGGGAGGGGAGCCTGCGGAACGACCTTGTGTGGCAGAAGTGGAGCCTGCGGATCGACCTTGTGTGGCAGGAGTGGAGCCTGCGGAACGACCTTGGGTGGATGCGGTCATGCTCACTCCTTCGTCAGTAGTTCTCGGGGGTATGCAGTGAAGGTTTCGAGGCCGGTCTCGGTGACGCGAACGGCCTCGGATACCTCGTATCCGTAGTCGTCCATCCACATTCCGCCGATGATGTGGAATGTCATGTTCTCGGCGAGCACCGTCTCGTCGTCGGTGCGCAGGCTCACGGTGCGCTCACCCCAGTCGGGTGCGTAGGCGATGCCGATCGAGTAGCCGATGCGCGACGGTTTGTGCAGTCCGTGCTTGGCCAGGCTGGTGTTCCACACCTGCGCCAGCTCGGTGGCGGTGACGCCTGCCCGCACGGTTGCGAGCACGTCGTTCAATGCTTCCCCGGTGGACTTGGCGAGGTAATCCAAACGCGGACTGGGCTTTCCGAGCACGATCGTGCGTGCCATCGGGATGTGGTAGCGCCGAAACACTCCGGCCAGTTCGACGACGGTGGTCTCGCCCCGCACGAAGGGTTGATGCGACCAGGTCAGGTGCGGGGTGTCGGCCCCGGCACCGGTGGGCAGCATCGGCACGATTGCCGGATGATCGCCGCCGAAGTCCGCGGTGCCCCGCACCTGTGCGTTCATGATGGCCGCGGCCGCGTCGCACTGCCGCTCACCCACCGAGATCGACTGGTAGGCCGCCGACATCGCCGATTCGCACACCTGTGCAGCACCGCGCATCAGGGCGATCTCCGCGGGCGACTTGACCACTCGCACCCAGTTGATGAGCTCGTAGGAGTCGGTGAATCGGTACTCGGGCAGCGACTTCACCAGAGCTTCGAATGCCTTGGGACTGAAGTAGTACGAGTCCATCTCCAGACCCACTTGGCCGTGCTCGAAGTTGTTCACCAGCCCCAGTTCGCGCAGCTTCGCGGCGACCCAGACGAAGGGATGAGTGTCCTTGCGCTGCACGAACGTTTCGGGGTAGCCGAACGTTCGATCCTGCGGCAGCCACGACGTGCGAAACGCGCCGTTGGCGTCCATTTCGCGGGCGAAGAAATACATGTCGCCCTCGAGCGGGACGTACAACATCTGCGGGGTGTAGAACGAGAGCGCATTGTACCCGAGCAGGTAGTAGAGGTTGGCGGGATCGGTGACGATGAGTGCGGTGAGGTTCTGCGCTGCCATCCGCTCACGGACGGCAGCGAGCCGGGCGGCGTACTCCTCGTCGGTGAACGTGATCGGCGTGCTGTTCGGAACATCGGGGTACCGCGCCAGGCCGGGAGCGGCCCGTCCTGCGGTGTCTTCGGGTCCGATTGCGGTGACGTAGGCGGAGTCGGATGAGTCGTTCACGGGCACCCCCTTCGATCGTGGAGATTTAGTAGATTGTTGACAATCAGGCTAGGCGCTTACGCCAGAGGTACGCAAGACTTCAGATGTAAATGCTGTGTTGCACGCCGAGCGATCTATCCCGGAGTGGCCAGAACCGAGTGTTCGGCATGCTCCTCGACCATCGCCCGGGTCAAGTCGTGGATGGCGGTGTCCATGTGCTCGTGTACGCCCTTTTCCAGTGCGTCCCAATCGGATCCGAGCAGAAGATCGACGATCAGTTGATGTTCCTCCACCAACGCCTCTGGCCGGTAGTACGCGGTTTCGAGGTTGGCCATACAGATACGCGCCTCCGCAGCGAGCGTGGCGTACATCCGCGACATTCGGCTGTTGCGCGTCGCTGCGACGAGGGCGGTGTGAAATGCGAGGTCTCGTTCGGCCAGACCTCGCCAGTCCGCCCGGTCGATGAACGGCTGCATCTGCATCACGATGGCAGAGAGCTCGTCGGCAGCGGTGATCAGCCGGCCGCGATCACCGTGTACCAACGTCCACGCAGCACCGACCTCGATCGCCGCACGGGACTCGTAGATCTCGGTGACATCGTCGCTGCTCAGTTCGACGACGAACACGCCCCGGTTGCGGTAGCTGACCAGTAGACCCTCTTGATTGAGGCGCTGGAGCGCCTCACGCACCGGGCCCCGCGAAATTTCGAGTTCGGCCGCCACGTTCGCCTCGTTGATCTGCTCCCCCGGGGCATAGGACCCGTCGATGATGCGATCGCGAATCTGGTCGGCAATCACCATCGACGTGTTGCGTGCGTCGATGGGCGTCAGTCTTCTCGAACTGGGCATGATCGAAAGCCTCCTTCAGCCTCGGGGAATGGCAAAGTATTTGTACTCCAGGAACTCGTCGATTCCGACTTTTCCGCCCTCGCGGCCCAGCCCGGACTGTTTGACGCCACCGAACGGTGCCGCGGGGTTGGAGACCAGACCGGTGTTGAGACCGGCCATGCCAACCTCGAGCCGCTCCCCCATCCGTAGCGCCCGATCGATGTCCTGAGTGAAGACGTACCCGACCAGTCCCCATTCGGTGTCGTTCGCGAGGGCGATCACCTCGTCCTCGGTGTCGAACGGCACGATCGCTGCCACCGGCCCGAAGATTTCCTGCGACATCAGATCCGAATTCGAGTCGACGTCGGTGAGCACCGTCGGCGGGTAGAAGTAGCCGGGCCCGTCCGGTGCCGCTCCCCCGACGATCGCACGCGCGCCACGACCGAGTGCGTCGTCGACGAGTCTCTGCACCTTCGACCGGCCCGCATCGTCGATCAGCGGCCCCACCTCTGTGCCGTGTGCAGTACCTGCCCCCACCGTCAATGCACCCATACGCTGGGCGAGCTCGTCCGCGAACTGCGCTACGACACTGCGGTGTACGAAGAATCGATTGGCTGCGGTGCAGGCCTCGCCCATGTTGCGCATCTTCGCAACCATCGCTCCGTCCACGGCGCGGCCGAGGTCCGCGTCCTCCATGACGATGAAGGGTGCGTTGCCACCGAGCTCCATCGAGGTGCGCATCACCGTCGATGCAGCTTGCTCGAGCAGGATCTTTCCCACTGCAGTCGAACCGGTGAAACTGATCTTGCGGGCCGCACCGCTGCTCATCCACGAGCCCACGACACCCGCTGCATCGGTGGTGGTCACGACATTGACGACGCCCGCCGGGACACCCGCGTCGTGCAGAATCGAGGCCAGAGCCAGGGCAGTGAGCGGAGTCTGTTCGGCCGGCTTGAACACCACGGTGCAGCCCGCCGCCAACGCCGGGCCGATCTTCCGGGTTCCCATGGCCAGCGGGAAGTTCCACGGAGTGACGAGGATGCACGGTCCCACGGGCGCTCGGGTGACCACGATGCGGTTCTTACCGTCTCCGGTGAGGGTGTGATCACCCGAGATACGCACTGCTTCTTCGGAGAACCACCGGAAGAACTCCGCGCCGTACGCCACTTCACCACGCGCGTCGGCCAGCGGTTTCCCCATTTCCGCGGTGATGATCGCGGCGAGTTCCTCCGACCGCGCCATGATCAATTCGTAAGCCTTACGCAGGATTTCACTGCGGGCACGGGGCGCAGTCGCGGCCCATTCGGCAGCGGCGTCGACTGCCGCAGCCATCGCATTCTCGGCATCGGTGATGCCACCGTCGGCCACCGTGGCAATCACGTCACCGCTGGCGGGATCGATCACATCGAACCGGGCAGCCGAGGCTGCGGCTGTCCAGACACCTCCGATGAACAGGTCGGTGGGGGTCGTCATGGGGGGTCGAGTGAGGCTGGTCGTCATTGCCGCGGTCCTTTCGTCGAACGTGGATCGAGTATTTGAGCCAGGTGCACGGACGCATCACTGGTCAGCTCACCGGTGAGTTGTCGCACCTGCATGTGGCAGCTGAATCCGTCGGTCAGAATCGGAGTGTCGGGCTCGGTGGCACGAACAGCCGGTGCGAGAGCCTGTTCGGCGACTTTCATGCTGAGCTCGTAGTGACTGCTCTCGAAGCCGAAATTGCCTGCCACTCCGCAGCATCCGGTGGCTTCCCGCACTGCCTCGACACCGACGGAGGCCAAAGCGTTGCGTTGGGTCGCGTTGCCGAACACGGCATATTCGTGGCAGTGGGTCTGGACCGTCACCGACGCAGGAACCTGCGCCGAGGGCACCCAGCCCGCCGCGGCTTGATCGATCACCGCTCCCGCGAAGCTCTGTACCCGCGCCGCAACCCTTCTCGCGGCAGCCGTCGGTACCAACTCGGGCATGTCCTTGCGGAATGCCGCGGCACAGCTCGGCTCGGTGACGACGATCGGCCGATCGGTACCGTCGTCGAGCGCAGCAACGGCTTTCGTGAGGTGTTTGCGGGCGGCCTTCAACTGGCCCGTCGAGATCCACGTCAGACCACAACACACGTCGGTCCGGCATTCGGTGCTGCGGCCGGAATCCTCGAGCACGCGCTGCGCCGCGCCCGCGACCTCGGGGCGAAAGCCCTGAGTGAAGGTGTCGACGACAAGCACCACGTCGGCGGCGCGGCCTCCGCCCATCCGTATTTCGTGAGCCAGTTCCTTCGCCGACGCGAAGCGCGGCAACGGCCGCTCGGTGGTCAGACCACCGAGTCGAGCCGCCAGTGCCGCGATGCGCGGGATGAGCAGACGGTTGAGCAGCGGTGCCGTTCGCTGCGTCACCTTCAGCCAGCGGGGCAACCATCCCAGCGAGTAGTGCGAGAGCGGTCGCAACCGACCCGCATAGTGATGGTCGAGAAACTCCGATTTGTACGTCGCCATGTCCACCCCGACCGGGCAGTCCGAGGAACAGGCCTTGCACGACAAGCACAGGTCCAACGACTCTGCCACGTCTTTCGAGCCCCACCCGTCGGCGACGGTCGGCGAGCTGCGCACCATCTCCTGCAGCACCCGGGCGCGGCCCCGAGTGGAATCCTTCTCGTCGCCCGTCGCTCGGAAGCTCGGGCACATGACGCCTCCGGAGGTGGTGCGGCACTTACCGACACCGACACACGATTGGGTGGCGTGAACGAAAGGATCCAGATCCTCTCGCGTTCCGATCTGGTGCAGATCGAACGTCGTCTTCCACTCTCGTTGCGGAATACCCTGCAGCATCAGGTTGTCCATCATCGGCTCGGGCTCGGTGATCGATCCCGGGTTGAGAATGCCGCCGGGGTCCCAGATGCGCTTGAATCGCGCGAACGCGTCGAGCATGCGCGGCGAGTACATCACCGGCAGTAGTTCCGAGCGTGCCCGGCCGTCTCCGTGTTCGCCCGACAGGCTGCCGCCGTGCTTGACGACGACCCGCGCTGCGGCGCGAAGGAAGTCGTACATCACCCGTCGCCCGGCCTCGGTGCGTTGATCGAACGTGATGCGCACGTGCATGCAGCCGGCACCGAAGTGGCCGTACATCACTCCCGTCAGTTCGTGCTCGGCCAGTAGCGAATTCAGGTCGGCGAGATACGCCGACAGGTTTTCCGGTGCCACGGCGGCGTCCTCCCACCCGCCCCAGGACTCGACTCCACTGGCCATCCGCGTGGCCAGGCCCGCTCCGTCTTCACGTACCCGCCACAGCGCTGTTCGATCGGCCGGGTCGGTGACGATGAGACCTTCCTTCAACCGTCCGAGCCGGCCGAGCTCCCCGAGCAGCCTTGCCGCTTTGTCCTCGACCTCGGCCGCGTCGGCCCCGTCGAGGTCGACGTACAGCCAGGCATTTCCTGCCGGCAAGCCGCGCACGGAGTCCGGCCCACGCCGGTACTCCATCGTCCGCACGATGTTGTCGTCGATCCCCTCCACCGCAGCCGGCGAAAATTCCAGAATCGCCATGACGTCGGCTGCAGCTGCGACCACGTCCTGGTAGCCGAGGCAGAGCAGCAACGCGGCAGGCGGTACGGGCACGACCGTGACGGTCACTGAGACGATCACTGCACAGGTGCCTTCGCTGCCGACCAACGCACGCGCGACGTCGAACCCGTTCTCGGGCAGCAGATGCGACAGATGAAATCCGGACACCTGTCGCGGAATGCGGCCCAGCTCGACCCTGAACAGCGCCAGATTGTCGGCCGCAAGTGTGCGCAACTCGTGCGAAATGCGTTCGGCCGCAATGCTTGCTGCCGCATCTTCGGCATGCACGGCCGACACGCCACTACGGGTGACCCGCAGTAGATGCCCCTCGGCTGTCACCACGTCCATCGCCACCGTGTGGTCCGAGGTGCGACCGTAGCGAACCGAGTGGTTACCGCATGCGTCGTTGCCGACTGCACCGCCCACCGTGGCGCGTGTTTTGCTGGACGGGTCGGGGGCGAACGTGAAGGCCCCCGACGTGCGTGCCACCAGCTCACGCTGCAACTCCGAAATCACGATGCCCGGTTCCACGACGGCGGTCCGCGAATCCGTGTCGACCGAGATCACCCGATTCATGTGACGAGAGAAGTCGAGCACTATTCCGCGGCCGATGGCGTTGCCCGCCATCGACGTTCCGCCGCCGCGGCCGATCACAGCGACTCCGGCCTCGGTGCACAGCGACACCACGGTGGATACGTCGTCGGCGCTGCGCGGGAACACGACCGCTGCAGGCGGAATTCGGTAGTTCGAGGCGTCGTAGGAATACTCTGCCAGGCGCCGAGGCGAGTCGTCGATATCGATCCCCGTCTCCCGCACTCGATGCACGAGTGCGGGGACATCGGATCGGATGGGCGCAGACGTCACAGCACGTTCTTCAGCGTTCGCGACAGCGCGTCGATACCCTGCCGCATCTCGTCGTCGTTCACGATCAGCGCGGGAATGATCCGGACCACGTTGCCGAGCGCCCCGCACGTGAGCAGCAACAGCCCTTCGTCGATCGCGCCCTGCTGTACTCGGAGGGCGGCGGCAGCATCGGGATTGCCTGCACTGTCGACGAATTCGAGCGCCTGCATCAGTCCGAGTCCACGTGCATCACCGATGGCCGAGTGCTCTGCCTTCAGTGCCAGCAGGCCGTCGAGCAGAACCTTGCCCTGGACGGCTGCATTGGCGACAAGACCCTCGTCGCGCACCACATCGAGGGTGGCGACGCCGGCAGCGGCGGCGACGGCGTTGCCGCCGTAGGTTCCGCCCTGAGAACCCGGCCATGCCTTGCTCATCAGCTCGGTCGATGCCGCGATGGCAGAGATCGGAAAACCGCTGGCGAGCCCTTTCGCGGTGATGACGATGTCCGGAGTGATCGACGAGTGCTGGTGCCCCCAGAATTTTCCAGTACGCCCCACACCTGCTTGCACCTCGTCGACGATCAGGACGATGCCGTGCGTGTCGGCGCGTTCCCGCAGTCCCTCGAGGAATTCGGGCGGCGTGGGCAGGTATCCACCGTCACCGAGAACCGGTTCGATGATGAACGCGGCGGTGTCGGCGGGGCTCGACATCGTCATCAGCAGGTAGTCGAGTTCCTTCAACGCGAACGCGACCGCGGTGTCCATGTCCCAGCCGTACCGGAACGCGTACGGGAACGGTGCGATGTGCACTCCCCCCATGATCGGCGAGAAGCCGGAGCGAAATTTGGTTCCAGCGGTGGTCAACGATGCGGCCGCTACCGTGCGTCCGTGAAATCCTCCGTGGAAGGCGATGATGTTGGGTCGCCCGGTTGCCATGCGTGCCAATCGAATCGACGCCTCGACGGCCTCGGAGCCGGAGTTGGCGTAGAACACGCTGTCGAGCCCGGCCGGCAGTACCTCGCCGAGTTTGTCGGTCAACTCCAGTAGCGGTTGGTGCATGACGGTCGTGTACTGCGCATGAATGATCTTGCCCACCTGCTCACGCGCGGCCTCGACCACGCGCGGATGGCAGTGCCCGGTACTGGTGACACCGATTCCAGTGGTGAAGTCGAGGTACTTGCGCCCGTCCGTACCGATGATCCAGCTGCCCTTTCCGTGATCGACGACGATCGGGGTCGCCTGCTTGAGTGCCGGGCTGAGGTGGGTACGAGTCGACGCTGTCATGACTGCCATCGTCACTCACGCCTTTCCGATTGTCAACAATCTGCAATTAGCATTTTTATCGAGCCGGACTCGTGGAGAGATACAGTTCGTTCGTGTCCGCCTCGAACCCCCGCATCGTCGTTCTCGGCAGCATCAACATGGATCTGATCACCCGCACTCCGTCCCTGCCCGATCCGGGCGAGACCGTGATGGGAACGTCCTTCACCACCACCCCGGGCGGTAAAGGGGCCAACCAGGCTATTGCTGCTGCGAAAGCCGGATCGTCGGTCGCCTTCCTCGGAGCAGTCGGAGACGACGAATTCGGAGTAACGCTGCGCCACACGCTCACGGCCGCAGGCATCGACGACACTGCAGTGCGTACGGCCGCTGGTTCGAGTGGCATCGCCACCATCACCGTCGACGACCGTGCCGAGAACAGCATCGTCGTCGTCCCTGGTGCCAACGGCACCGTCCGCGATCTCACCGACGACGACCGCACCGTCATCGCCGACGCCGATATCCTACTGTGCCAGTTGGAGATTCCCATCGACACCGTGGTCGCCGCATTCGAGTACGCGCACGCTCGCGGTGTGATCACGATGCTCAATCCCTCACCGGTACAGGACTTACCCGACGCCCTGATTGCAGCCACCGACGTACTCGTGGTCAACGAGGCCGAGGAAGCCCGCATCGGACACCGAGCGGACGACGTGAAACAAGTGGTGACCACCCTGGGGGCCAAGGGTGCCCGGTACCGCGGATCCGAATCGTTCGAGGTGTCGGCACCACGGATCGAGGCAGTCGACACCACCGGTGCCGGAGATGCGTTCGCCGGGGCGCTCGCTGCATCGTGGTCCGCCGGACCACGCGTGGCAGTCGAATGGGCAACCACTGCAGGTTCTTTCGCAGCCACGAGACCCGGGGCGAGCGCTTCGTCAGGCACCCGGGCCGAGATAGACACACTTCGCGATGCGGCCGCTCGATGAACGCTCCGGACGTGAACGAACTCCGACTGTTGCGCCGCGCACGTGATCGGATGGACCGCGACTTCGCCGAACCTCTCGACGTGCCGACCCTCGCCCGCACGGCACTGATGTCCACCGCGCACTTCAGCCGCCGCTTCCGCGAGGCATACGGGGAGACGCCGTACGCCCATCTGATGACCCGAAGAATCGAGCGCGCCAAAGCTCTGCTGCGCCGCGGAGATATGACCGTCACCGAAGCGTGCTTCGCGGTGGGTTGCACCAGCCTCGGTTCCTTCAGTTCACGGTTCACCGAGATCGTCGGCGAGACGCCCAGCGCATATCGCGCCCGTGATCACCGCGACAGCCGAGCGGTACCGAGTTGCCGAGCCATGGTTCTCGGTCGGCCGATGCGTGGCACCGCTGCAGCCGACGCCGCCACCGAACCGAGCAGAATCGGAGAAGCAACGACGACCGGGGCGTTCTAGCCTTGCGTCATGACACTCTCACTGAGCCACGTACACATCTACACCGACGACCCCGATGCCTCCTTGGCCTTCTATCGCGACGCCCTCGGTCTCGAGGTGAAGAGCGAGGTCGCCAACGACGGCTATCGCTGGATCACGTTGTCTCCCAGTGATCAACCCGAGATCGAGATCGTGTTGTCGCAGCCGCACGCGGGCCGCTCGCAGGAGCTCGGCGATCAGATCGCGGCTCTGCTCGCCAAGGGCGAAATGCCGGGCTTGCTCTTCCGTGCCGATGACCTCGACGGAGCGTTCGAAAAGATCCGAGCGGCAGGTACCGCCGAGATTCTGCAGGAACCGACGAGTCAGCCGTGGGGTGCGCGCGACGCAGCCTTCCGCGATCCGGCCGGAAACATGGTGCGCGTCAGCCAAGCCTGACTGGAGCCTGCGGAACGAACGAGGAGCACGCAGCACGGTTCCTTGTCGTACCGATGCTGCACGATGGACGGTATGACGACAGCGACGCACGCGACCGTGGGCAACTTGCGCGATGACGCCGAGAGGTTGTTGCGCGAGCTCGCCGGCCCCGACGCTGTGCTGCGAGACGACCAGTGGACGGCGATCGAGGCCCTGGTGGTGCACCGTCGACGTGCTCTGGTGGTGCAGCGAACAGGCTGGGGAAAGTCTGCCGTGTACTTCATCGCCGCGAAGCTGCTACGCGCTCAGGGCCTGGGTCCTACCGTCATCGTCTCCCCCTTGTTGGCGCTGATGCGTAATCAGGTGGCCTCCGCCGAGCGCGCAGGCGTTCGGGCAGCCACGATCAACTCGGGGAACATGACCGAATGGGACGACATTCACCAGCAGGTCAACTC
Source organism: Rhodococcus sp. WWJCD1 (assembly GCF_002258735.1). Lineage (NCBI taxonomy): Bacteria > Bacillati > Actinomycetota > Actinomycetes > Mycobacteriales > Nocardiaceae > Rhodococcus > Rhodococcus sp. WWJCD1. The sequence continues at coordinate 175,498 of NZ_NOXY01000026.1, read as the reverse complement.
CGGTGAGCTCGACGTGTTGCTGGTCAGTCCCGAGCGTTTGAACAACCCCGATTTCCGCGATCAGGTGCTGCCGTCCCTGGCCGGGGACGCCGGCCTGGTCGTGGTCGACGAGGCGCACTGCGTCTCGGATTGGGGCCACGATTTCAGGCCGGACTACCGGCGTATCCGCACCCTGATCGCCGAGCTGCGCGACGGTATTCCCGTACTCGCGACCACCGCAACGGCCAACGACCGCGTGGTGGACGACGTTGCGGCACAGCTGGGTGTCGGCGGTGGCGACACCCTCGTACTGCGCGGCGGGCTCGCCCGCGATTCGCTGCGCATGGCGGTGGTGAAAATCGACAACGCCACCGAACGGGCCGCCTGGCTCGGCGATCACCTGAAGACTCTGCCCGGGTCCGGAATCATCTACACCCTGACGGTGTCGGCGGCCAAGGACCTCGCGGCCCTGTTGACCGATCAGGGCCACGTCGTTGCGTCGTACACCGGTCAAACGGACCCCACGGAGCGCGAATCGCTCGAAGGTGATCTGCTTTCCAACCGAGTCAAGGCACTCGTCGCCACGTCCGCGCTCGGCATGGGGTTCGACAAGCCCGATCTCGGTTTCGTGGTGCACATGGGGGCTCCATCGTCTCCGATTTCGTACTACCAGCAGGTCGGCCGTGCCGGGCGCGCTACGGAACGAGCCGACGTGGTGCTGCTTCCCGGCCACGAGGATCGGCAGATCTGGAGCTACTTCGCCTCGGTCGCCTTCCCCCGCGAACATCTGGTGCGGCAGGTCATAGAGGCCTTGAACACCGAGAAGGCTCAGTCGACGCAGGCACTGGAGCCGTTGGTGGAGCTGAACCGCAGCAGGCTCGAAATGGTCCTCAAGGTCCTCGACGTCGACGGAGCGGTCAGACGCGTTCGTGGCGGCTGGATGGCCACCGGGGAGCAGTGGTCGTACGACGCGGACCGTTACGAGCGCCTCGAACAAGCGAGGGACCGCGAACAGCAGGCCATGCTCGACTACCAGAGCACCGACGGGTGCCGGATGGAGTTCCTGCGTCGGCAGCTCGACGATCCCGACCTCGGCGCACCGGGCAGCGAGTCCGATCGCTGCGGACGGTGTGACAACTGCACGGGTGAGCACCTGTCCGCTTCCGTCGACGCGGCCTCGGTCGATTCGGCGAGAGCACGGCTGGATCGGCCGGGCATCGACCTGCAGCCGAGAAAGCAGTGGCCGAGCGGCATGAAGAAGCTGGGTGTATCCCTCTCGGGCAAGATCGCCGATCCACACGAGCCGGGACGTGTGTTGGGTCGCTTGACCGACCTGGGCTGGGGTAGCCGCTTGCGGGCTCTGCTGGACGCGCCCGATGCCCCTGCCACCGATGCTCTCGAGAAAGCCTGCATCACAGTGCTGGCCAATTGGGACTGGAAGCAGCGGCCCTCTGCCGTTCTCGCCCTCGACTCCCCCACCCACCCGCTATTGGTGCGGTCGATCGCCACTCGATTGGCAGCCGTCGGCAAGTTGCAGGATCTGGGGATGATGCAGGTCAGGCCCGGTCATCCGCCGGTATCGGCCGCCAATTCGGCGTTTCGGGTCGCCGGGCTGGTGGACTCGTGGGAGGTTCCGGACGTATCGTCCGTTCCAGGGCCGATTCTGTTGATCGATCTGCTGACCGACACCGGGTGGACGTTCACCTGTGCCACGTCTGCTCTGACGTCAGCGGGTGCTTCGGCGGTGTTGCCGTTCGCGCTCGCAACACCGAAATAAAGATTCTCGGCAGACCGGGGTTTATACCGCGCATTTCTGGGTACCGCCTGCCGGGCGCCGATCGTGTGAGCACCATCACATTCGACGGTTAACCTGGGGAAGCATGTCCGTTTCCGGGGTCGATTTCCCGGCGCAGTCGATATGCCTGGGCAACGTTGTTACGTTTGTATTTCCAATGAAGCCCGCATTGCTGAGAGGTACCCCGCTCACTGCGCCGGACGCAGTGAAGTTTCGTAAGCCACAGATCTCCGACGGAGTCCGGCTCTGGGAGATCGCAAGAGATTCGCGAGTTCTGGATCTCAATTCCAGCTACTCGTACGTGTTGTGGTGCCGTGATTTCGCGGCCACCACCGTCGTATCCGATGTCGACGGCCGCGCAGTCGGTTTCGTCACCGGATACATCCGCCAGGACGCCCCCCGCACACTGTTCGTGTGGCAGGTCGCCGTGGATGCGGACCAGCGTGGCAAGGGACTTGCCGGTCGCATGCTGATGGAGCTGCTCGACCGCCTCGAACCACAGGGCATCACGCATCTGGAAACGACGATCAGCCCGGACAACGAAGCGTCCATCGCAACCTTCACGAGCCTCGCACGTAAGCGAGGCACCGATATCGTCAGGTCGGATTTGTTCGCGCCCAACGATTTCCCTGATAGCCACGAAGCCGAAGAGCTCTACACAGTGGGCCCCGACGCATCGCGGAATTACGAAAGGAACAAGCAGAACATGACCGAAAAGAACACAGTGACAACAGAGAAGCCCGACGTATTCGAGACCGTCGAGTCCGGCGTGCGTAGCTACAGTCGCCAGTGGCCCGCCGTGTTCACCACCGCGAAGAACTCGGTCATCACCGACGAGAACGGCAACGACTACCTCGATTTCTTCGGTGGCGCAGGCGCACTCAACTACGGCCACAACAACGACATGATCAAGAGCGCGTTGGTGGACTACATCACCAGCGATGGCATCACCCACGGACTCGACATGTCCACCGTCGCCAAGCGTGAGTTCCTCGAGTCGTTCAAGAAGAACATCCTCGACCCGCGCGGCTTGGACTACAAGGTTCAGTTCCCCGGCCCGACGGGCACCAACACCGTCGAGGCGGCCCTCAAGCTCGCTCGTAAGGTCACCGGGCGCGAGGCGATCATCAACTTCACCAACGCATTCCACGGCATGACACTCGGCGCGTTGTCGGTCACCGGCAACTCGATGAAGCGAGCTGGCGCCGGAATTCCGTTGGTGCACACCACCCCGATGCCGTACGACAACTACTTCGGCGGCGTCACCGAGGATTTCCAGTGGTTCGAGCGCGTTCTCGACGACTCGGGCAGTGGATTCAACCGTCCGGCCGCGGTGATCGTGGAGACCATTCAGGGCGAGGGCGGAATCAACGTCGCACGTCCGGAATGGTTGCGCGCGTTGGCCGAACTGTGCTCGCGACGCGAAATTCTGCTGATCGTCGACGACGTGCAGATGGGCTGCGGACGCACCGGCCAGTTCTTCTCGTTCGAGGAAGCCGGCATCACCCCGGACATCGTCACCCTGTCGAAGTCCATCGGCGGTTACGGCATGCCGCTGGCGCTGACACTGTTCAAGCCCGAGCTGGACGTCTGGGCACCGGGTGAGCACAACGGCACCTTCCGCGGCTTCAACCCGTCGTTCGTCACGGCGAAGGCAGCTATCGACCACTACTGGTCCGACGACAAGTTCGAGAAGGAAACCCTCGCCAAGGGCGAGCACATCCAGGATCGGTTCATCAAGCTGTGCGCCAAGTTCGACGGCATCTCGACCCGCGGTCGCGGCATGGTTCAGGCCTTGGTGTTCGACGACGCCGAGTTGGCCGGCAAGGTGTCTCAGCTCTGCTACGACGAGCGTCTGCTCGTCGAGACCGCAGGCCCCAAGGACGAGGTCGTCAAGCTTCTTCCCCCGTTGACCACGACGATCGACGAGCTCGACCGCGGCCTGGACATCATCGAAAGTGCAGTGGCAAAGGTTCTCTCCTAGAGACCAGTTCGCACACACCGATATCGAAGGAGGACATCGTATGATCGTTCGCACCACACAGGAGATCACCGGCACCGACCGTGACATCTCGAGTGAAGACGGCAACTGGCGCAGCAAGAGAATCATTCTCGGCGGCGACAAGGTCGGATTCTCGTTCCACGAGACCACGATCCAAGCCGGCACGGTGAACAACTTCCACTACGCCAACCACGTCGAGGCCGTTTGGCTGATCGAAGGCGAAGGAACGCTCACCGACCGCGAGACCGGAGAGACCTACGAGCTCGGTGCGGGATCGATGTACCTGCTCAACGGACACGAGCGCCACACGGTCGAGCCGCGTACCCAGATGCGCATGCTGTGCGTGTTCAACCCTCCCGTCGTGGGCAACGAGACCCACGACGAGAACGGCGTGTACCCACTCGTCGAGGTACCTGCGTAACCCTCACTCGTACATCGGCCCGCACCGACGCACACGCGTCCGTGCGGGCCGTTCGTGTCGGTAGCCCGTAGTGCGATCGGTCGCTACCCTGGACGAAGTGAATGCACCCACCGCGTCCGCGACTACGTACGAGCAACTCACCTCGCTGCTCGACGGTCGGACGATCACCGTCGTCAGCGGTGCAGGCATGTCCACCGACTCGGGTATTCCCGACTATCGCGGCCCGCAGTCGCCGCCCCGCAACCCGATGACGTTCCAGCAGTTCATCGGCGACGCCGAGTTCCGTCGTCACTACTGGGCCCGCAACCACGTCGGATGGCGGCACATGGACGCCGCAATGCCCAACGACGGACACCGAGCGCTCGCCCGGCTCGAACGTGCAGGCGTCGTCACCGGAATCATCACCCAGAACGTCGACATGTTGCACACCAAGGCCGGCAGCCGGAACGTCATCGACCTGCACGGCGTCTACGCTCGGGTGCGCTGTCTGAACTGCGAGCGGTTGATCTCGCGGTTCGAGTTGGCCCGAAGGCTCGATCGCGCCAATCCCGGCTTTCTCGAATCCGTCGCACCTGCGGACGGTGTCGAGATCGCTCCCGACGCCGACGCCATCATCTCATCGACCGCACACTTCCGGATGGTCGATTGCGAAACATGTTCCGGCATACTCAAACCCGACATCGTCTACTTCGGCGAAAGCGTACCCAAGCCGCGCGTTGCCGAGGCCTACGATCTGGTGGACCGGAGTGATGCACTGCTGGTGCTCGGCTCCTCGCTGACCGTCATGTCCGGCCTACGTTTCGTCCGGCACGCGTCCAAGACCGGAAAGCCGATCGTCATCGTCAATCGCGGGACCACTCGCGGCGACGAATTCGCCTCTCTCACAGTGCATGCGGGTTGCTCCGAGACCGCGACAGCGCTGGCCGACACACTCGATCAGGCGGGAACCAGATCGTCGGCGTGAACCACCGGCCGCTGTAGCTCCGCGGCCAACTCCCCCGTCGACCGGCCGAGCATTCCGGCCAGTTCTCCCGAGTCGTATGCGACGACCCCGCGGGCCACCAGTGTGCCGTCCGGGTCCATCAGCGAGACCACATCTCCACCGTGAAAGGCACCCGTCACCGACGTGACCCCAGCGGAGAGCAACGACCGTCGACGCTCCACGACCGCTCGCACGGCCCCAGCGTCCAGGTGCAGTTCGCCCGCTGCATCGGCGGCATGCCGCACCCAGAACTTGCGAGCGGACAACCGTGTCGGCCGAGCTGCGAATGCGGTACCCACCTCGGACGTCGTCAGCGCCTGGGCAGCGTCGGACGCCGCAGCCAACAGCACGGGCACACCTGCGTCGGCCGCCAGGCGGGCAGCGGACAGCTTGGAGGCCATTCCGCCGGTACCGAGTGCTCCCCCGGACCCGGCGACCACGCCGTCGAGATCCTCCGGGCTCGAGACATCCGGAATCAACGTGGCGGAACCCTTGCGGGGATCGCCGTCGTACAACCCGTCGACATCCGAGAGCAGGAACAGTGCGTCCGCACCGACGAGATGTGCCACCAGAGCTGCGAGGCGATCGTTGTCGCCGAAGCGAATTTCCGCGGTGGCGACGGTGTCGTTCTCGTTGACGATGGCGACCGCACCGAGCGAGCGCAGTCGATCCAACGTGCGCTGCGCATTGCGGTGATTGGTTCGACGCGCGATGTCCTCGGCTGTCAGCAACACCTGCCCCACCGTGCGTCCGTACCGATGGAACGACGAACTCCAGGCGTTGACCAGAGCAAGCTGTCCTACGCTCGCCGCGGCCTGCTTCGTTGCCAGATCGCGCGGGCGTCTGGTGAGGCCGAGCGGTGCCATGCCTGCACCGATCGCGCCGGACGAGACGACCACCACGTCGGTGCCGCTACGCATCCGCGACTCGATGGCATCGGCGAGCAGATCGAGTCGGCCCAGATCGAGACCGGTGTCGAGACTGGTGAGCGCCGAGGATCCGATCTTGACCACGATGCGCTTGGCGTCGGCAATCGTGCGACGGGTATCGGTGAGAGCCGTTACGGGCGAATCGGATTCACGCACCGACACCACGTCTACTCCTGTTCGGTATCGAGCCCGCGGCGTACCTGGCGGGCATGCTTACGTTCGGATGCGCCGATGCGCTCGACCTGATCGAGTCGAGCATCGGTGCCGCGGCCGGTCATGGTGATCTCGACACCGGCCGGTGTCTGCGGCTCCCAGTCGAACGAGACGTCGCCGATGGTGACCGAGGCACCCGGTTGAGCACCGGCCTTGATCAACGCGTCCTCGACGCCGAGGCGCGCGAGCCGGTCCGCGAGGTAGCCGACGGCCTCGTCGTTGGTGAACTGCGTCTGGCGAACCCACCGCTCGGGGCGCGTACCCCGAACGATGAAGCCGTCAGGGATGTCCGGATCCTTGACGACCTTGAAGCTGTCGTCGTTTCGAGCGACGGGACGCAGCACCTGACGCCGCGGCTCGGGGGCCGGGTGAGCCGTGCGGTAGTCCTCGACGAGCTTCGCCAACGCGAACGTCAGCGGCTTGAGGCCGGCGCGCGTCACCGCCGAGATGGTGAACACCGGCCAGCCGCGGGACTCGAACTCGGCGGTCACCATCTCCGCGAGCTCGGCACCCTCTGGAATGTCCGCTTTGTTCAGTACGACGATGCGCGGTCGGTCGGCGAGGTCGCCGAGGCTGGCATCGCCGGACAGTGCCGGCTTGTATGCCGCCAACTCGGCTTCGAGGGCGTCGACGTCGGAGATCGGGTCGCGGCCCGGATCCAGTGTCGCGCAGTCGACTACGTGTGCGAGCACAGCGCAACGCTCGAGGTGCCGCAGGAAGTCCAGCCCGAGACCGCGGCCCTGACTCGCTCCGGGGATCAGCCCGGGTACGTCGGCGACGGTGAACGTGGTGTCTCCGCTGGAGACCACTCCGAGATTCGGTACCAGTGTGGTGAAGGGGTAGTCGGCGATCTTCGGCTTCGCTGCGGAGAGCACCGAGACCAGCGACGACTTGCCGGCCGACGGGAAACCGACGAGACCGACATCGGCGACGGACTTCAGCTCGAGCACCAGCTCGCGCTCGATGCCTTCTTCGCCGAGCAGCGCGAAGCCGGGTGCCCGGCGAGCCTTGGACGCGAGTGCAGCGTTGCCGAGGCCACCACGTCCGCCCGGTGCCGCGTCGAAACGTGTTCCCTCACCGATCATGTCGGCGAGGACGTTCCCCTTCTTGTCGAGAACGACAGTGCCGTCGGGGACCTTGAGAATCAGGTCCTCGCCGTTGGCACCCTCTCGGTTGCCACCCATGCCCTGAGTTCCGTTGCCCGCCTTGGCATGGCTGGAGAAGTGGAAGTCGAGCAGAGTGTGGACGTTGCTGTCGACGACGAAGATGACACCGCCACCCTGCCCGCCGTTTCCACCGTCCGGGCCACCGAGAGGCTTGAACTTTTCGCGGTGAACCGAAGAGCAGCCGTTGCCACCTTTGCCGGCGCTGACGTGCAGCACCACGCGGTCGATGAATCGTGACATAGCTGTCTTCGATCCTTTCTGAGAAAAAGCGGGAGAAAAAAGCGATAGGGGCGGACCGGTCTCATGACCCTGGTCCGCCCCTATCGGGAGCTGTGAACGTACGCCGTGAATATTCGATCGAGCAGTTGCTGCTCGATCGGATCATCTACGAGCGCGAGCGCTGCAGAAGGACTAGGCCTCTACAGCGACCGGAACGATGTTCACGGTCTTGCGTCCGCGCTTGGCACCGAATTCGACTGCGCCGGGAGCGAGTGCGAACAAGGTGTCGTCGCCGCCGCGACCGACGTTGACGCCGGGGTGGAAGTGCGTGCCGCGCTGGCGGACCAGGATCTCGCCTGCGCCTACGGTCTGGCCGCCGAAGCGCTTGACGCCGAGGCGCTGTGCATTCGAGTCGCGACCGTTACGGGAGCTTGATGCACCCTTCTTATGTGCCATGTTGCATACCCTCCTCGGGGTTAATCAGCTGAAAAGAACGCGGGTCCGGTGAGACCTGGTTACTTGATGCCGGTGACCTTGAGGACAGTCAGCTTCTGCCTGTGTCCCTGACGCTTGTGGTATCCGGTCTTGTTCTTGAACTTGTGGATGCGGATCTTCGGGCCCTTGGTGTGCTCGACGATCTCACTGGCGACCGAGATCTTCGCCAGCTTGTCTGCATCTGTGGTCAGGTCGGATCCGTCTACGACGAGGACCGGAGCAAGCGAGACAGCAGTGCCGGGCGCTCCCTCGATCTTCTCGACCTTGACGAGGTCACCAACAGCGACCTTGTACTGCTTTCCGCCGGTCTTGACGATCGCGTACGTTGCCATCGGAGGGCTACCCCTTGCTTCTTCGAACTTGCTCGCGTTGCACATGGCAACACGACTGGTCTGGTAAAACGTGTTTGCTTGCTCCCTATCGGCCGGCCGGGATGATGATCATCTCGACCCGCTCGAGAACCGTTGTTCCCTGCAGGACCACTACGGCACAGCAGAACGGTGTCACCGGGAGCGACTTATCAAGGTTACGGCAGAGAGACGGCCAGGGTCAAACTGCCTGAACTGCTAGGCATCGATGTCCACCGGAGGACCTGCAGGCCGCGCTGCTGCGCGCCGTCTGCGAGGACGTGCCGTCGGCACCTCCACCGGCTCGACGGGCTGCTCGGCCGCCGACGTCAATGGTTCCGACACCTCGGCTTCGGTGGCCTCTGCCGCACCGGCAGGGGCGGCGTCGCCCGAAACCGGCACCACGAGAACCACACCGGCGTCCGGTGCCGCACTGGTCGGAGCAGCCGCCTTCCGCGCAACCCGGCGTCCACGCCGAGCCTTCGGTGCCACCGGTTCGACCTCGACGGGCGGCTCGGCGGCAGGCTGGTCGGCTGCCGACTCGGTGGTCTCGGCAACGAGAGCGACGTTCGACTCCGCATCGGCGACCGACGCGGCGGCAACGTCGACATCCTCGACGGAGACAACCGTCACGACAGCACCTGCGTCCGAAGTCTCACTCGCAGGCGATGTCTCGACGTCGGCGGGGCTGACGTCGGCCACCACGTCGTCGTGGTGTGCCGCCATCGCCAGGGCGACAGGGTGCGCCCTCTTGATCGACGGGTCGACTGCGGGGTGATCGGCCCCGTCCGCGGCTCCCGACTGGGAGTTCGAGGTGGTGCGCTCGCTGCCGTCGTTCCCGTCGGCCTTGTTGTCCTTGCCTCGTCGCCGCCTGCTGCTCGTGCCCGAGCTGCTCGACTCCGAGCGCGACGAATTGGAGCGGCCGTCGTTGTCCGGCTTGGCGTCGATGGGGAACGGATGCACGATGATGCCGCGTCCCTGGCAGTGCTCGCAGGTCGTGGAGAACGCCTCGACGAGCCCGGTACCGAGCTTCTTTCGAGTCATCTGCACCAACCCGAGCGAGGTCACCTCGGAGACCTGGTGGCGCGTGCGGTCGCGACCCAGCGCCTCGGTCAGTCGGCGCAGCACCAGATCGCGGTTGGATTCGAGCACCATGTCGATGAAGTCGACCACGATCATTCCGCCGATGTCGCGCAGACGCATCTGACGGACGACTTCCTCGGCCGCCTCGATGTTGTTGCGAGTGACCGTCTCTTCGAGGTTGCCGCCCGAACCGGTGAACTTGCCGGTGTTGACGTCGACGACGGTCATCGCCTCGGTGCGATCGATCACCAGGGTGCCGCCGGAAGGCAGCCAGACCTTACGATCGAGCGCTTTGGCAAGCTGCTCGTCGATACGATGCGCGGCGAAGACGTCGACAGAACTGCCGTCGGCCTCGTAGCGCTGCAGCCGCTCCACCATGTCGGGAGCGACGGTCTCGACGTAGTTCGACGTCGTCGTCCACGCCTTGTCGCCCTCGATGACGAGCTTCGAGAAGTCCTCGTTGAACAAGTCGCGAATGACCTTGACGAGCATGTCGGGCTCTTCGTAGAGGGTCTGCGGCTGCACACCCTTTCCGGTCTCGGCATTGGCCGAGCGCTCCTCGATGCTCGCCCACTGCGCCTGCAGTCGCGTCACATCGCGGGCGAGCTCTTCCTCGCTGACGCCCTCGGCCGCGGTGCGGATGATGACGCCCGCCTCGGGAGGAACGATGTCTCGGAGAATGTCCTTCAGACGCTTGCGTTCGGTGTCGGGCAGCTTGCGGCTGATGCCGGTGGAGCTGCCGCCGGGCACGTACACGAGAAAGCGTCCCGCGAGCGAGAGCTGCGTCGTCAGGCGAGCACCCTTGTGCCCCACGGGGTCCTTGCTCACCTGGACGAGAACCTGATCGCCCGGCTTGAGGGCCTGCTCGATCTTCCGCGAATTGCCACCCAGGCCGGCAGCGTCCCAGTTGACCTCACCGGCGTACAGCACACCGTTGCGGCCACGGCCGATGTCGATGAATGCTGCTTCCATGCTCGGCAACACGTTCTGGACGCGCCCGAGATAGACATTTCCGACCATGGACGCGGTCGCGCTGCTGGTGACGAAGTGCTCCACGAGCACGCCGTCTTCGAGCACGGCAACCTGTGTGGTCAACGGGTGGTCAGGGGTGGCCTTCTCGCGCACGACCATGACCCGGTCCACGGACTCACGCCGCGCCAGGAACTCGGACTCGGTCAGAATCGGCGGTCGACGACGACCGGCATCGCGGCCGTCGCGCCGTCGCTGACGCTTGGCCTCGAGACGTGTCGAACCGGTGATCCCCTGGACCTCGTCCCTGGGGGCGCGGCTCTTGTTCCGCGGCTCCCGCTCGTGCACGACCGTGTTCGGCGGGTCGTCCTCGGACGCTGCAGCCTCGGCCGCTACCTCGGCTCCGGTCTTACGACGGCGACGACGGCGGCGACGGCGGCTGGAGCCGTCTCCCTCCGAACCACCGTTGTCGGAGTCGTCGAAGTTGTCCTGCGCATCCGAATCCGACTCGTCGTCCTTGTCCTCAACCGAGGAGTCCGCTGCGCGGGTGTCGTCCGAGGCATCGTTCGAGTCGGAGTTCTGCCGGTCCGAGGATCGGTTTCGGGTGCGCGACCGACGCGAACGCCTGCTCGAGCCCGACTGCTGGTCGTCACCGGCGGAGGACTCGTCCGAGTCCGCGTCGGTCCCGTCGGACGACTCTGCGTCGGCAGAATCGGTGCTGTCGGAGTCACTCGTGGAATCGTCGTCCGAATTCTCGTCGGTCGAGTTCTCGTCCGAGGACTGTTCCCCGCGACCACGGCCCCGGCCGCGACGCCCTCGCCTGCGGCGTCGTGGCTGGGACTGATCGTCGTCGCCGTCATCGTCGGTAGAGCCGTCGGACGCAGTCGACTCGTCGACCGCGGGTACGACGGACTCGGTCTCGTCGGCTCGAGGTTCGGTGGTCTCGGTCGTGGCTGTGGTCTCGACCGTGGCTGTGGTCTCGGTGCTGTCGGCGTTCGCGGCCTCGTCCTTCGGCGCCGCCTTGCGACTGCGTCGACGGCGGGCCGGGGGCTCTGCCGGTGACTCCGTGGACTCCGGAGCAGCAGCATCCACGGCGGCGGGCTGCAGGAAGAGCGGAGTGGCAAACGTGGTTGCCGTGGCCTGGTCGGTCGTTGCCGCGGGCTGGGCAGGCTCGGGTTCCGCCGCGGGTGCACTGGTGAACAGTTGCGGGTCGGACCACGAGGTCTCGGCCGACGGTACGTCCGCGGAGGGCACCTCGGACGGAGCGCTCGGCTCGGACCGTTCGGCGGGCGAGTCGACCACCGGTGCAGCAGGCGCGTTCACCGAGTCGCGGACGGACTCCGCAACGTCGCGGCTCAAGCTCGACTGGGCACTGCGCGCTTCGATGCCGAGTTCACCCAGTGTGACGAGCAACTGCTTGCTGGTGACACCGAGGATCTTGGCCAGTGCGTGTACGCGCAGCCTGGTGGGCAGCTCGATGGTGTCGGGTTGCGCCTGGGACACCGCACCTGTTTCCACAGGGGGCACCGCTTCGTCGCGCTCCGGACCTCCCACGTTCTCGTTCTGTACATCTTCGGGCGGGCTTTGATCGGCCACGTAGTCTCCTCGGGCCCCCGGGCGCGTTCATCCGATGTCGGGTGTGACGCGGCCACGCGAGGGCAATCCTTGTGTACTCACGTCGGGTTGGACGTCAGCTGTTCTGTCTCGCTCCGCACTCGAGCCGATGACCACGTCGGAGTTCTCGATGGTCGACGACAGCGTGTGCAGTGCCTGGCTGGATGGTGGTGTCTCGGCGATCCGAGCGCCTGATCATCAAGCAAGAACGCGAACGAGCCTGTCTCTCGTTCGAGCATCTGCGATGACGGGCAGCGGATAGACGACAGTCATCCGATCGAATCCACAACACCGGTCTAGCGAACTTCGGTGAAGCCTTGACTTCGGTGGAGCGTGAAACCTGTACGTACTCGTGCAGTGGAGTCGATCTCCGTCGAGTATCCCACACGCGATGATGCGTACTCGCCACGCCGCACCGATCGAGTACCGAGCGGTTGCGGCGTGGCTGCGTGGATGCGTTGCTGTAGTGCCGAGGATGGAACCGTCAGGCCAGGCCGGGGAACCAGAGCGCGATCTCGCGTTCGGCCGACTCCACGGAATCCGACCCGTGCACCAGGTTCTGCTGACCGTCGAGCGCGAGGTCACCTCGGATGGTGCCGGGGACCGCCTTGGCCACCGGGTCGGTGCCACCGGCGATCTGCCGGAAGGCGGCGATGGCACGGGGGCCCTCGAGAACTGCGGCCACGACCGGTCCGGACGTGATGAACTCGAGGAGGTCGGGGAAGAACGGCTTGCTCTCGTGCTCCGCGTAGTGAGCCGAGGCCAGTTCACGGGAGACGGTCTTGAGCTCGAGTGCGACGATGCTCAGACCTTTCTTCTCCACGCGGCCGAGGATCTCTCCTACGTAACGCCGGGCAACTCCGTCGGGCTTGATCAGTACAAGGGTGCGGTCGGTCACGTCGACGACAGTAATGGACGCGAGCGCAGGCGCGCGCGTCGCATCGCCGAAGCAGGCGCGTCCTCTGTCAGTCCCGTTGCCCCGGCAGCATTCCTCGCCGGATCCGTTCGGTGATGTCCCGGCGCAGGTAGAGCAGATACAGCCAGACCGCGATGAAGATCAGGCCGACCGCCCCGATGGAGAGGTGGAACACGGCCCCGGCCAGCACGAACAGCTGAAGAATCAGATTGAGCTTCATCGCCCACGGCTCCCCCTGCTTGCCTGCGGCGAGAATCATCACGACGGCCAGCGCCACGATGTACGTCGTCGAGAACCAGGTCGCACCGCCGCCGAGGGTCGCCACCACCGGCAGCGCCAGCAGGGTCACGATGGCTTCGAGGACGAGGGTTCCCGCCACGACCCCGCGGAAGCCTTTCCACGGGTCGTTCGTGGGCGGTCGGAACTCTGGCTCGCTCACGCGGGGTCCTTTCCGAACAGAGTGCGAGCTGCGCCGACGGTCACCACGGATCCGGTGACGACGACTCCGGCACCGGAGACTGCTTCTCCCGGCTCGGCGACTTCCTCGGCCAGGCCTATGGCTGTCTCGAGGGCATCGGGCAGGGTCGACGCCACCACGACGCGTTCGTCGCCGAACTTGGCCACGGCGATGTCGGCCAAAGCGTCCACATCCATCGCCCGTGCCGACCCGTTGTGGGTGACGACGATGTCGTCGAAGACCGGCTCCAGTTCGTCGAGGATGGCTCCGACGTCTTTGTCCGCCATGACGCTGACGACGCCGACCAGTTTGCGGAAGTCGAACTCGTCGTTGAGGGCGGCAGCGAGGGCTGCCGCTCCGTGCGGGTTGTGTGCGGCATCGAGGAACACGGTGGGGGCATTGCGGACCCGCTCGAGTCGCCCTGGATTGACGATCGTCGCGAACGCGGCGCGGACGGTGTCCTGATCGAGTTGACGATCCGGGCCGGCACCGAAGAACGCCTCGACCGCCGCCAGCGCGAGGGACGCATTGTGAGCCTGATGTTCGCCGTGCAGCGGAAGAAAGATGTCGGTGTAGACCCCGCCGAGCCCCTGCAGTTCCAGTTGCTGACCGCCCACCGCGATCTGCCTGCCGAGCACGGTGAATTCCGATCCCGCCCGCGCCACCGCAGCGTCTGCTTGCACCGCCGCCCGCAGCAGAACATCCGATACCTCGGGCTTCTGCTGCGCCAGGATCGCTACGGTGTCCCGCGGCACGAGCGATTCCGGTGCCTTCTTGATGATCCCCGCCTTCTCCCCTGCGATCGTCGCGAGGTCGTCGCCGAGGAATTCGACGTGATCGAGCCCGATCGGGGTGATCACAGCGACCTCACCGTCGACGACGTTGGTGGCGTCCCAGCGTCCGCCGAGCCCGACCTCGATGACAGCGACCTCCACCGGTGCCTCGGCGAACGCTGCGAACGCCATTGCCGTGACCACCTCGAACTTGCTCATTCGCGGTCCGCCCGCGGCTTCGGACTGCGCGTCGATCATCTCGACGAACGGTGCGATCTCGTTGTAGGTGTCGACGTAGAGCCGCGGCGAGATGGGCCGCCCGTCGATGCTGATCCGCTCGGTCGCCATCTGCAGGTGCGGACTGGTGGTGCGGCCCGTGCGTCGGTGGAAGGCCGTGAGCAGAGCATCGATCATGCGCGTGACCGAGGTCTTGCCGTTGGTGCCGGCCACATGAATCGACGGGTACGCCTTCTGCGGCGAACCGAGAAGGTCCATCAGCGCCGAGATTCGATCCGTCGACGGCTCGATCTTCGTTTCGCCCCAACGCTTGTCGAGCTCGGCCTCGACCAACGCCAGTTCGGCGAGGTCGACCGGACTCGGCGGCGGCGTCGGCAGTGCGGCGTCGGGCTCGGTCACTTAGTTCCCCATCGATTCGATGCGCGCGTTGATCCGGGCGATTTCTTCCTGCGCGATGGACTGTCGCGTTCTGATCTTGTCCACCACAGCATCAGGAGCCTTCGCGAGGAACGCCTCGTTACCGAGCTTTCCGGTGGTCTGCGCCAACTCCTTCTCGGCAGCGGCGAGATCCTTCACCAGCCGAGCTCGTTCGGCGACCAGGTCGACGGTGCCCGAGGTGTCCAGTTCGACGACCACGGTCGCTTTGCTCAGTCGCACCTCCACCGACGCCGTGGCCGCGAAGTCCTCGGCCGGCTCGGTCAGTCGGGCCAGAGCCGTGACCGCCGAAATCTGTCCGTCCAGATCCGCCTCGGATACTCCGACGATGCGGGCCGCGACCTTCTGCGAGGGCTTGAGCCCTTGATCGCTGCGGAATCGGCGGACTTCGGTGATCAGGCGCTGCATGTCCGCGATCCGTTGTGCCGCAACGTGATCGAGAGGCTCAGCGGCAGGGGCAGGCCACGTCGCGATCACCAGGGACTCGCCGCCGGTGAGCACCTTCCACAGCGTCTCGGTCACGAACGGAATGACCGGATGCAGCAGGCGCAGCAACGCGTCGAGCACGTTTCCGAGCACTCCGCGCGTGGTGGCGGCGATGGCTTCGTCGGCGAACTGCACTTTGGCGATCTCGAGGTACCAATCGCAGACCTCGTCCCAGGCGAAGTGGTAGAGCGCCTCACAGGCCTTACTGAACTCGTAGCGGTCGAAGGCCGAATCCACCTCTGCACGAACCTGTTCGAGTCGATCCAGGATCCACCGGTCGGCGTCGGTCAGCTGGGCACGCGGGGGTAGGTCTGCCGGTGCCGCACCGTTCATCAGGGCGAACTTGGTGGCGTTGAACAGCTTGTTCGCGAAGTTGCGCGAGGACTGCGCGTGGTCCTCACCGACCGACATGTCCGCACCCGGGTTGGCACCGCGAGCGAGCGTGAAGCGCAGCGCATCTGCACCGAACCGATCGACCCAATCGAGCGGATCGATTCCGTTGCCGCGCGACTTCGACATCTTCTTGCCGTACTGGTCGCGAATCAATCCGTGCAGGAACACATCTCGGAACGGAACCTGCGGCCCTTGCTTGCCTGCGGTGATCGCGTCGTCGGCTCCGACGTAGGTGCCGAACATCATCATGCGGGCGACCCAGAAGAAGAGGATGTCGTACCCGGTGACGAGAACGCCGGTGGGATAGAACTTCTCGAGATCAGCCGTGGCTTCCGGCCACCCCATCGTCGAGAAAGGCCAGAGGCCGGACGAGAACCAGGTGTCGAGGACGTCGGGATCCTGCTCCCAGCCCTCGGGCGCACTTTCTCCCGGTCCGAGGCAGACAGTCTCACCGTCGGGTCCGTACCAGATCGGAATCCGATGTCCCCACCACAACTGGCGCGAGATGCACCAATCGTGCATGTTGTCGACCCAGGCGAACCAGCGTGGCTCCTGACTCTTGGGGTGAATGACGGTATCGCCGTTGCGTACTGCGTCACCGGCAGCTTTCGCGAGGCCGTCGACCTTGACCCACCACTGCAGGGACAGCCGCGGTTCGATCGGCTCGCCGCTGCGCTCGGAATGGCCGACGCTGTGCAGGTACGGACGCTTCTCGGCGACCACGCGGCCCTGTTCGGCGAGAGCTTCACGAACCTTCACGCGCGCCTCGAAGCGGTCCATCCCGTCGAATTGTGTTCCGGTGTCCGTGATTCGGCCGGCCTTGTCCATGATCGACGGCATCGGCAGCGAGTGCCGCACACCCATCTCGAAGTCGTTGGGGTCGTGTGCGGGGGTGATCTTCACTGCGCCCGTGCCGAATTCGGGATCGACATAGTCGTCGGCGATGATCGGGATCTGCCGACCCGTGAACGGGTGCTCGAGGGTGGTGCCGACCAGAGCCTTGTATCTCTCGTCGTCGGGATGTACCGCCACTGCGGTGTCGCCGAGCATCGTCTCCACTCGCGTGGTCGCGACGATCACGTGCGGCTCGGAATCGTCGAGGGAGCCGTAACGGAGCGAGACGAGTTCGCCCTCGACATCCTCGAACTTGACCTCGATGTCGGAAATGGCAGTCTGCAACACCGGGGACCAGTTGACGAGCCGCTCCGCGCGGTAGATCAAGCCGTCGTCGAACATCCGCTTGAACATGGTCTGCACAGCCTCGGACAGACCGTCGTCCATGGTGAACCGCTCGCGGCTCCAATCGACACCGTCGCCGATCCGTCGCATCTGGCCGCCGATGGTTCCGCCGGATTCGCGCTTCCAGTCCCAGACCTTGTCGATGAACAGCTCGCGGCCGAACTCTTCCTTGGTCTTACCGTCTGCGGCGAGCTGCTTTTCCACCACGGTCTGCGTGGCGATGCCCGCGTGGTCCATGCCCGGTAGCCACAGCACCTCGTACCCGAGCATCCTCTTGCGGCGACTCAGCGCGTCCATCAGCGTGTGGTCCAGAGCGTGCCCCATGTGCAGGCTGCCGGTGACGTTCGGCGGAGGCAGCACGATGGAGTACGGCGGCTTGCCGCTGGTGGCATCGGCCTCGAAGTACCCGGCGTCGACCCAGGAACGGTACAGCTCGGCCTCTACCTCGCTCGGGTCCCAGTTCTTGGGCAAGCGGTCTGCTGGATTGTCGGGTGTCTCTGGCACGGAACTGGTCACGCGGCGATTCTAGTGGCCGAGGATTCGCGGCATCGACGCGCTCTCGCCCAGCACGTGCTGCGCCAGGAATGCCAGCACGACCTCGTACCAGACCTTGGCGTGCTGAGGACTCAGGATCCAGTGGTTCTCGGCGGGGAAGTAGAGGAATCGATGCTCGGTGTTGCCCTCGTCGTCGGCCGGCAGACCCGACTCGCTGAGCAGCTCGTACCACAGCCGCAGGCCCTCGCCGATCGGCACGCGATAGTCCTTGTCGCCGTGGATCACCAGCATCGGCGTTGCTATGTCCGCCACGAACAGGTGTGGGGAATTCTCCACGGCCATCTCCGGAGACATCTCCCGCGCCCAGTACCACGGCGCGTCCGTCGTGGGTCCGAACTGATCGAGTGCCCACAGACTCGCATGGGTGACCACGGCGTCGAACCGATCGGTGTGGCCCGCTATCCAGTTGGCCATGTACCCGCCGAAAGACCCGCCCATCGCAGCGGTGCGGGTGTCGTCGATATCCGGCCGTGCGACGGTAACGTCGGTCAACGCCATCAGATCGGTGAACGGGGCCTTGCCCCACGCGCCCCAACCTCGCTGCACGAACTCCTGGCCGTAACCGGTGGACAGCGCCGGATCGGGCAGCAACACCGCGTACCCACGAGCGACCATCAGCCACGGATTCCAGCGCCACGACCACGTGTTCCACGAACTCAGCGGGCCCCCGTGCACCCACAGCAACAAAGGAGCGGGCTCGAGCTCGGATGCCCCGACCGGCAGTGCCAGCCAACCGCGTACCCGGGCACCGTCGGCGACGATCGTGTCCATCTCGGTGAGAGTTCCGGGCAACGGACTGTGGTCGATGCCGGTGTCGAATGCAGTGACGGCACCGTCGGACAGCTCGATCGACACCGGATGCGGCGCAGCAAGATACGAGGCGGCGAGCGCCAGCACCCTGGTGCCGTCCGAGGACACGTGCACATGTGTGTAGGCATCGCTGGTCTGTGTGAGCCGACGCGGTTCCGCACCGTCGCGGACGACGAAGATCGGCGACCGGCCGTCGTCGTCTGCGGTCACCAGTAATCCTGATCCGTCCGGCAGCCACACCGGGTCGCTCGGCCACCGATCCCAACCGGTCGCGAGATCGGAGACCGAAGAGTCGCCGAAGTCGTACCGCTGCAATGTCATTCGCGGCGCGTCCTCGGGGGTGGAGATCGACTCGCGCACGAACGCCACGGACCCGCCGTCGGGTGAAATCGCCGGGGCTCCCAGATCGGCATCGGCATCGTCGACGATCGTCGTCCGCTCCCCCGTCTCGATCTCGATGCGCACCAACACTGTCCGCACGGTCCCCAGCGAGCCGGGAACGACCCAGGTGGACACGACGAACGAACCGTCGGCGCTGACATCGAAGGCTGCTTCGTGCAGTCCTGTGCGCGCATCCGGGGTGAGGTCACGCAGTCCTGTCGAACCGTCCGCCGATCCCACGAAAAGGTGTGGAGTCGCCGGACCCAGATCGTGATCCCAGTAGCGCACCGGAACACCGGTGTGCAGAATCGCATTCACCTTGTTGGCCGTGCGCTCGGTGCGCAGAGCGTCGTCGTCCTCCTCGGTGCTCGACGAGCCGAATACCGGGGAGAATCCGACGAGTACGGCCTCCGAACCAGCGGCCTTGATCCCGCTCAGCCCGGCGGATCGGGTCTCGAGCAGTCGCGCTTCGCCGCCCGCGGCAGGCAGAATCCACAGCCTGGCCGGATCGTCCTTGTTCGATCGACGCGAGAACAACAGATCACCGGAAGCGGTGAACACCGGCGCACTCTCACCCCACTCGCCGTGGGTGATGCGCCGGGCAGGTGAACTGCCGTCGACGTCGAGCTCCCACAACGACGTTCGGTACTCGGTCCGCGAATCATCGAGTGCAGCAATGGAAATCACCGCTCGCGAAAAGTCGGCGGTCACGGCCACATCGGTCACTCGCCGGGCTCCGATGTACTCGTCGACGTCGTCGTAGATACTCATACACCGAGCCTAGCCAAACGGTAGTCCACTATGGTCGTTCCGCGGGCTCCACTCCTGCCCTCAGTCCTCGCCGAGATCCTCTCGGAGCTGGGCGAGAGTACGAGCCAGGATCCGCGAGACGTGCATCTGCGAGATTCCCACCTTCTCCGCGATCTGAGTCTGGGTCATCGACCCGAAGAAGCGGAGCACCACGATGCGACGTTCCCGCTCGGGCAGCTTCTCCAGCGCAGGGCGGACGGCGAGATAGCTCTCCATCTTTTCCAGTTCGGGATCGTCGGCACCGAGGGTGTCCATCAGCGGGAGGCGATCTTCGCTGACCACCGAGTCGACCGACACGGTTTGGTACGCGCTGCGCGCGAGCAGCGCCTGCGACGCTTCCTTGACGTCGATTCCGAGTTCGACGGCGATCTCGCTGGCCGTGGGAGCTCGGCCCAATTTCTGCGACAACGAGCCCACCGCCTGCGAGATCATCGAGTTCAGTTCCTTCATGCGCCGCGGCACCCGAACCGACCATCCCGCGTCGCGGAAGTAGCGGCGAGCTTCGCCCATGATCGTGGGCACAGCGAACGAGACGAAGTCCGATCCGCGCTCGATGTCGAAACGGTCGACTGCGTTCACCAAGCCCAGACGGGAGACCTGCAGCAGGTCCTCGTGGGCTTCGCCACGACCGCCGAATCGGCGTGCGATGTGTTCGGCGAGCGGGAGGCAACGGGTGATGATGCGATCGCGCAGCACTCGGCGCTGTGGTGAATTCTCGTCGAGCGCCTGCATCTGCTGAATCAGAGCGACAACGTCGCTGTAGTCGTCGGACTCTCGCCGCGTGCTTCGTTCGTGCACCGGCACTAGATCGTGCTCCTCCGCTTGACCACGTCGATGGCAACCGTGCGAACCGCATCGCTGTCGTCTGCGTCGTCTGCGCGCAGCTCGATGGAGTCGGTCAGGGTTTGCAGAACGTGCCAGCCGAAGCTGTCTTTCTTCGGCACGGACGTGGCAGCCAACGTGGACGTGACGACGATCCGGATTCCGGAGTCACTCACCGAGAAAAGGCACGAGAGCTCCGAGTCCGCCACCGAGCCCTTGATCAGTTGCGAACACACTTCGTCGACGACCAGTTTGACGTCGGCGATGTCGTCGAGCGTGAAGTCGCTCAGAACCACGAGGGTTTCTGCGACGGCGCGTACCACCGGAAGCTGGTCGGCCTCGGCGCGCACCCTCAGCTCGACCGGTGCACCGGAACCTCGCTCCAGTTCTTCGATCTTGCTGACCCCAGCCATCCGCACTTCCCATCGTCGCCGCGCACTGAATTACCGTTTGCCGAGCAAGACTACCCAGCCGACCACGTTTCAATCCTCACAGTTCTGGAACCGGGTCTTCCGGCACCGCAGCCGGACGAACGATCGATGAACGACCCGGTGGCCCGGATGACGCACGGGCGGCGACCTGGCACGATCGACACCGTGGATCACTCGCAGGCACTTCGCACTCTCGCCCGACGTCTCGGCACTTCGACCTCGTATCGGGGCTGGGACGACACCGAACACGAAGTGAGCGACGACACCCTGCAACAGGTGCTCACCGCACGCGGCTACGCCACCGAGTCGGCCGAGGACGTCGACCGAGCACTGGCCGACATCGAGAACGCACCCTGGCGACGGCTGTTACCACCGGTGGTCGTGGCCACGCAGGGCACCGATTCCGCGGTGTGGGTGCATGTGCCGCACGGCAATCCGGTGGAAGTCTCGATGGTCTCCGAGGACGGTGAGTCGATCGACGTCACCCAGGCCGACGTCTGGGTCGATCCACGGGAGGTCGACGGCCACCTGATCGGTCGCGCCACCTTCGTCGTTCCCGGCAACGCCCCGCTCGGCTGGCACAGTCTGACCGCGACGACGATCAGCGAGGACAACACTGTCCGTACATCGGAAGCGGTCGTGGTGGTCACACCGAAGTCGTTGTCACCCAACGCGGAACTGGCTGATCGACAGCGGACCGGACTGCTCACCCAGCTGTACTCGGTGCGATCGCGACGATCGTGGGGAATCGGCGATCTCGCCGATCTCGAGGACATGGCCGACATCGCCGGCCGCGAGCACGGATTCGACTACCTTCTCGTCAATCCACTGCACGCCGACCGACCGACCACCCCGGTCGAGGCATCCCCGTACCTGCCGACCACGCGTCGATTCTTCAACTCGCTCTACATTCGAGTCGAGAACATTCGCGAGACCGCACAACTCTCGCCGAAACAATTCGGCAAGATCCACGACGCAGCGAGACGGTTCGACAAGGCGAACACACGAACCAAGAAGCTGGATCGGGACCGGACGTTCACGGCGAAACTTCGTGCCCTCGAACGCGTTCACAAGGTCCAACGCAGCCCGGCTCGCGAATCCGCGTACCGCGCATTCGTCGAGCGTGAGGGCACCGGACTGCGCGACTTCGCGGTATGGAGTGCGCTTGCAGAGAAATTCGGCCCTCAGGATCCGGTCTGGACCGATCGGGCGGCGCATCCACGAACCGACTTCGTCCGAGAGCAACGGGCGAAACTGGCCGATCGCATCGACTTCCACATGTGGCTGCAGTGGATCTGCGACGAGCAACTCGCCGCCGCGCAACGCGGTGCGCTCGAGGCGGGGATGGACATCGGCATCATGCACGACCTTGCGGTCGGTGTGGCCCGGGGCGGAGCCGACGCGTGGGCGCTCGGCGATGTGTTGGCCTCGGGTGTCACGGTGGGCGCGCCGCCGGACAATTTCAACCAGCAGGGCCAGAACTGGAATCAGCCACCGTGGGACCCCGACCGCCTCCGAGAAATGGCGTACATCCCGTATCGAGACATGCTGCGCACGATCCTTCGTCACGCCGGCGGCATCCGCGTCGACCACATTCTGGGCCTGTTCCGTCTGTGGTGGATTCCGCAGGAGGCCGAGAATGCCGGCGGCGGAACGTATGTCGAGTACGACCACGAAGCATTGATCGGCATTCTGGCGCTGGAGGCCGAGCGTGCGGGCGCGGTGGTGGTCGGTGAGGATCTCGGGGTCTTCGAACCGATGGTGCAGGAGTACCTCACCGAACGCGGCATTTTCGGCACCTCGATCCTGTGGTTCGAAGCCGACGAATCCGGGCCGATCGCGCCCGAGGAGTACCGCAGTCTCTGCCTGACTTCGGTGACCACACACGATCTGCCACCCACAGCCGGGTATCTCCGTGGTGAGCACATCGACCTGCGTTCACGTCTGGGCTTGCTCGAACGCGACATCGACGCCGAGAAGGAGGTCGATGCACGCAAGCGCGAGGCGGTTCTCGACCTGGCACGTGAACGCGGGTTGCTTCACACCGACACCGCCGCCGACGATCATCGGACGGTGGAAGCTCTGCATCGTCTCGTGCAGCGGAGTCCGTCTCTGTTGATCGGTGTCGCACTCGTGGACGCTGTCGGAGAACACCGCATTCAGAACCAGCCAGGAACCGACGAAACCCAGTACGAGAACTGGAAGGTTCCGTTGGCCGACGCAGACGGCAGGCGTGTGCTGGTCGAGGATCTCGTCGACCATCCCCGGATGGTGTCGTTGGCAGCGGCTATGGCCACCGAGTCGACGGACCGATGACGCCGAGGTCCACAATCGAAGGATGAACTACCGCACTCGCCGTGAAGACAGCCGGTACTGATGGGCCGCATCACTGCTCG
Organism: Rhodococcus sp. WWJCD1; assembly: GCF_002258735.1. Lineage (NCBI taxonomy): Bacteria > Bacillati > Actinomycetota > Actinomycetes > Mycobacteriales > Nocardiaceae > Rhodococcus > Rhodococcus sp. WWJCD1. Next base: position 152,143 of record NZ_NOXY01000026.1, on the reverse strand, counting down.
CAGACCGGTGGTCCGCCTCCGAGCTGGGCACCGAGTCGAGCGCCCGGACACCCTGGTGGTGGAAGAGCCGCTCGAATTGCGGGTCGACGGCAAGGCATTGGCCGTGACCATGCGCACTCCCGGACACGATGTGGAGCTGGCACACGGCTTCCTGCTGACCGAAGGCGTGATCGCCTCGGGAGCAGACATCGCTGCAGCTCGTTACTGCGACGGGGTCGACGACGAGGGCGCGAACACGTACAATGTCTTGGATCTCACGCTGGCCCAGGGCGTCGCTCCCCCGGAGACGGGCGTCGAACGGAACTTCTACACGACGTCGTCGTGCGGGGTGTGCGGTAAGGGATCCTTGGATGCAATTCGACTGCGCACCAAGCACTCCCCCGCGGCCGACACGGTCGTCGTCACCTCGGAGACTCTTGCCGGGTTGCCGGACACACTGCGCGCTGCGCAGAAAGTCTTCGATGCGACGGGCGGTCTGCACGCCGCGGCGCTGTTCACCGCCGACGGTGAGATGCTGGTGTTGCGCGAGGACGTCGGACGCCACAACGCCGTCGACAAGGTCGTCGGCTGGGCCGTGACCAACGATCGAATTCCGCTGCGCGGCATGGTGTTGATGGTCAGTGGCCGCGCCTCGTTCGAGCTGGCGCAGAAGGCCGTGATGGCCGGCATACCGATCCTCGCGGCAGTGTCGGCACCGTCGTCTCTGGCGGTGGATCTGGCGACCGAGTCGGGTCTGACGGTCATCGGATTCCTTCGCGGTCGGTCGATGAACCTCTACTCCTGCACCGACCGCGTACTGGTGTCAGGCGATCACGTCGACCAGTAGTTCGGCTGCAGTCGCGTTCACGACGTCGTCCACGGACACACCCGGTGCGGTCTCGACGAGACGGAGACCGTTCTCGGTGACGTCGAGTACGGCCATGTCGGAGATGATCCTGTGCACGCAGCCTTTGCCGGTCAACGGCAGGGTGCACTGTTCGAGAATCTTCGGCTCACCCTTGCGCGAGACGTGCTCCATCATGACGATCACGCGCCGCGCTCCGTGCACCAGATCCATCGCGCCGCCCATGCCCTTGACCATGTGCCCGGGGATCATCCAGTTCGCCAGATCACCGGTGGCACTGACCTGCATCGCACCCAGGACTGCCACGTCGACCTGGCCGCCACGGATCATTCCGAACGACTGCGCGGAGTCGAAGTAGGAGGCACCAGGAAGGACTGTGATGGTTTCCTTGCCTGCATTGATGACCTCGGGATCGAGCTCGTCCTCGGTGGGGTACGGGCCGACTCCGAGGACTCCGTTCTCGGAGTGCAGGATCACCGAGATGTCGGTGGCGATGTAGTTGGGCACGAGCGTGGGCATTCCGATGCCCAGGTTCACGTACTGTCCGTCACCGAGTTCCTGTGCCACCCGAGCGGCCATCTGTTCGCGGGTCATCTTCTCGCTCATGCTCGTACCGTCCTCTGCTCGATGCCGACCTCGACCGGTCCGACGTGGACCACCCGCTGCACGTGGATGCCCGGAGTGTGCACTTCGTCCGGCCCGATCTCGCCGGGCTCCACGAGATGCTCGACCTGCGCGATGGTGATCCGCCCCGACTCTGCCGCAGGTGGATTGAAGTTTCGCGCACTGGCGTGGAATACCAGGTTCCCGTGTCGATCGCCCTTCCACGCGTGCACGAGTGCGTAGTCGGCGACGATGCCGCGCTCCAGCACGTAGGTCAGGCCATCGAATTCGCGTGTCTCTTTCGGTGGACTGGCCAGGGCGATTCCACCGCTGCCGTCGTAGCGCAACGGGAGTCCACCGTCGGCAACCTGCGTCCCGACACCTGCCGGAGTGAAGAAGGCAGGGATTCCGGCACCGCCGGCGCGCAGTCGTTCGGCAAGAGTGCCCTGGGGCGTGAGTTCGACTTCGAGTTCGCCGGACAGGTACTGCCTCGCGAACTCCTTGTTCGACCCGACGTACGAGCTGATCGTTCTACGAATGCGGTGCTGTGCCAACAGAACTCCCAGACCGAATCCGTCGGTTCCACAGTTGTTGCTGATGGTCTCGAGATCGGTGGCACCCTGCGCGAGTACTGCGTCGATCAAGATTTCCGGCACTCCGACCAGTCCGAATCCCCCCACGGCGAGCGAGGATCCGTCCGGGATGTCCGATACGGCTTCGGTGGCGCTGGCCACGACTTTGTCCAACATGAGATCCACGCTACCCGAATTCGTGCGTTATGTGAACACCTTGCCACTATGCGAACACTTCCGTAGGGTAGCTATTGCGTAGATCACCACGATCGTGAGGAACCTTCGATGCTTCATCTCCCGCCCGACTATCGGGATCAAGCGGGCACCAACGCCCCGCGAGACTTCGCCGAGTACCGCACCACGGCTCTGCGACACCCAGCACAGCCATTGACGCTGCTTCCCCAGCGACTCACCGAGATCACCGGACCGGTACTGGGCGAGGGGCGGATCACCGCCGCCGATGCCGATCTGACTCTGGCGAACGGCGGTGAAGCACAGGGGCAGCGCATCATCGTGCACGGCCGAGTACTCGACAGTGACGGCAAGGCAATCCCCAACACGCTCGTCGAGGTGTGGCAGGCCAACGCGGGCGGGCGATACCGACACACCGGTGACCGCTGGCCGGCACCACTGGATCCGCACTTCGACGGAGTCGGCCGAGTGCTCACCGACCAGCAGGGCCGTTACCGATTCACCACGATCAAGCCGGGCGCATACCCCTGGGGCAATCATCACAATGCGTGGCGTCCCGCCCATATTCACTTCTCGTTGTTCGGACAGGCGTTCACCCAACGGTTGGTGACCCAGATGTACTTCCCGGACGACCCGATGTTCTTCCAGGATCCGATCTACAACGCCGCACCGGAAGACGCTCGCGCTCGCATGATCAGCACGTTCGATTACGAAGCAACGCAGGAGAACTGGGCACTCGGCTTCAGATTCGACATCGTGCTGCGTGGCCGAAACGCCACCCCCTTCGAGGAAGACGACCACGATGACTGACCCAGAATTCGCGCCTCGCTACCCCGTGGTCACCGGAGCCGACTTCACCACCGCCCCCTTCGGACAGACCCCGTCCCAGACGGTGGGCCCGTACGTCCACATCGGACTGTTGTGGCCCGACGGCGAACATGTGGTGCCGCCGGGCACGGACGGTGCCGTCACGGTGACGTTCACGTTGATCGACGGCTCCCGAACCCCCATGGCCGACGCCATGATCGAGACCTGGCAAGCCGATGCCGACGGCCGGTTCGATCATTCCGACGACCCACGGGGCGCAGTTGCGCCACGAGTCGAGTGCTTTCGCGGATTCGGGCGAGCGTTCGCCGACGCGACCGGGACGATGACGATCACCACGATCAAGCCGGGACCGTTGCCCGCCGAGAACGGTGCCGTCGAGGCGCCGCACATCGACGTCGGCATCTTCGCTCGCGGAATGCTCGAACGGGTCGTGACCCGGGTGTACTTCCCCGACGAGGCCGAGGCCAACGCCGTCGATCCTGTGTTGTCCGCCTTGCCCGAGCACAAGCGTGCCAGACTCGTCGCACGGTCGGTCGACGGCGGCTATCACCTCGATATCGTGCTGCAGAACACCGACCCGGACGGCGACGAGACTCCGTTCTTCGAACTGTGACGAACGATTCGCGAAGGAGGACAATGGCATCCGAGCGAGGTGCACTGTTCGATCCCACGTTCGGCAGCGACGTTATCGCACCACTCGTAGGAGACCGCGCCTGGGTGACAGCGATCTTCGACGTGGAAGCTGCACTCTCGCGTGCCGCGGCCTCGGTCGGACTGGTCGATGCCGACCACGCGGACGTCGTCACCACTGCGGCAGCAGAGCTCGGGACGTCTGCGGACATCAACCAGCTCGGGCTCGATGCGGCCGCCGGCGGGAACCCCGTCATTCCGCTGGTGACGATGCTTCGCAGGGCTGTGTCACCCTCTGCAGTTCCGCCCAGCGCAGTCCATCCCGGCGCCACCAGCCAGGACATCATGGACACGGCACTGATGCTGGTCTCGGGCACTGCGCTCGCCGCCATCGAAGCCTCCCTCGACGACGCATGCCGCGCTGCACGAGATCTCGCACTGGCACATCGCACCACTCCCATGGCGGCGCGCACTCTCGGTCAGCAGGCCCTCCCCACCACGTTCGGCCTCGTCGCCGCGAACTGGGCATCGGGGCTCTACCGCGCGCGCACACGTCTGACTGCCGTTCGACAGGCGTGTCCGGTTCAATACGGCGGAGCCGCAGGCACTCTCGCGGCCGTGTATCCGCACGGCCCGGCGATAGCCGCCGCGCTGGCCGCCGAACTGTCACTGGCTCCGCAGGTCGCGCCCTGGCACACCGAGCGCACGGCAATCGCGGATCTCGCGTGCGCGTTGGGCACGGCCGCCGGGGCGATCGGGAAGATCGCCGGGGACATCGTATCCATGTCCGCCACCGAGCTCGGCGAGCTGTCCGAGGACGCGCCGGGGGGATCCTCGGCCATGCCGCACAAGCGAAACCCTGTTGCGGCCATCACGGCTCGCGCCGCGGCCCGCCGCGTGCCGGGGGCAGTATCGACGGTGCTCTCGAACATGGATCACGAGTACCAGCGCGCCGCGGGAGCATGGCACGCGGAGTGGGAGACGATCACCGACCTGCTGCGCCTCACCGGCGGCGCAGCACACCGCATCGCCAGCAGCCTCGGCGGCGTACACGTACATCCCGAGATGATGGCTCGTAATCTCGACGCGACGGGCGGAGCGCTTCTCGCCGAACGTGTCACGGCAGCCCTGTCGCACCATACGAACGATGCCCGGGACATCGTGACCGCTCGATGTGCTGCCGGAGCACCGTTGGACACCGACCCTGCGATCACCGAATTTCTCGCACCGCCGACGGTGCGCGAGTTGCTCGACCCGGCCGGGTATCTCGGCCACGCATCCGATCTGGTCGACACCATCCTGGCCGAGCTCGCTCTCGACACCGACAACACCTCAGACTCGAAGGACTCACGATGACCGTCGCACTGGCTCACCGACTCGTCGAAGGACCGGGCACCGACGCCGAGACAGTCGTGCTGATCGGCTCCCTCGGCTCCGATCGATCGATGTGGAACCCGCAGGTCGGTCCGCTCTCCGCGTCGCTTCGAGTACTCGCCGTCGATCTGCGTGGGCACGGGGCATCCCCGGTGCCCCCTGGCCCGTACTCCGTCGCGGATCTGGCCGAAGACGTCTTGGCCCTGCTGGATTCATTGGACCTGCAGCGCGTTCACATAGTCGGCCTCTCGCTCGGCGGTGCCGTCTCGCAGTGGATCGCCATCCATCGACCGGAGCGAGTGCACACTCTGACGTTGCTGTGCACTTCAGCCAAGTTCGGTGAGCCCGCGCAGTGGCTCGATCGCGCGGCCACGGTCCGCGCGGGCGGAACGGCCTCGGTGGCCGACGCAGTACTCGACCGGTGGTTCACTCCCGAACTCGCCGGTCGCGACGCCGATCTCGTCGAACGGCATCGGCGGATGATCGTCGACACCTCCGACGAGGGCTACGCGGCATGCTGTGAGGCGTTGTCCGACTGGGACTCTCGCGCAGACCTCGGTCGAATCAGCTCCCCGACCCTCGTGATCGCAGGCCGTCAGGACCCCTCGACCACACCCGAGGATCTGAAGATCATCGCCGACGGTGTCACCGGATCGACGTTCCGAGTGCTCGACCCTGCAGCACACTTGGCCAACGTCGAGCAGGCCGGACCCGTCACCGCAGCGATCGCCGCACACATCGGGTCGGATCCGTACGCTGCGGGCCGGGCGGCGGCCCACGACACCGGCATGGCGGTGCGGCGCAGCGTCCTCGGCGACGCTCACGTCGACCGAAGCATCTCCGCGCGAACGGAATTCACCGCGCCGTTCCAGGATTTCATCACCCGCACCGCATGGGGTGACATTTGGAGCCGCCCCGGACTCGACCACCACACCCGCAGACTCCTGACCCTGGCGATTCTGACGGCCGTAGGCAACCAGCACGAGCTCGATATGCACATTCGCGCAGCCCTCCGCGCAGGACTGGCACCGGACGAACTGGCCGAGGTGTTCCTGCACACCGCGGTGTACGCGGGAGTTCCGAACAGCAACAGCGCATTCGGCCTGGCGAACGCGGCCATCGCCGAGACCGATTCGGGTAGCTCGTGAACTCCGGGGAATCGCCGGCACCGTCCTCGGACTACGTTCAATCACTCGGCCGCGGACTTGCGGTGATTCGAGCGTTCGACGCCGAGCATCCGCGTCGAACGCTCTCCGATGTCGCGAGGGCAACCGAACTCACGCGGGCCACCGCCCGACGGTTTCTGCTCACTCTCGTCGAGCTCGGATATGTCCGAACCGATGGTTCCTTGTTCTGGCTCACCCCACGCGTGCTCGAACTGGGGTACAGCTATCTGTCGAGTCTGTCCCTACCGGAAGTCTCCGGACCGCATCTGGAGGCTCTCGCAGAACGGGTACGCGAATCGTCCTCCGTATCGATTCTCGACGGCGACGACGTCGTGTACGTCGCGCGAGTTCCGGTGAGCCGCATCATGACCGTCGGAATCAACATCGGTACGCGATTCCCCGCGTTCGCCACCTCGATGGGACGCGTATTGCTGGCCGGTCTACCGGCCGACGAGCTCGCGGCATACCTCGACCGAATCCAGCTGACTGCATTGACCGGTAAGACGCTCACCTCGGCGGCTGCCCTCGGACGCGAACTCGAACGAGTACGGACCGAGGGCTTCTGTCTGGTGGATCAGGAACTCGAAGAGGGCCTGCGATCGATCGCCGCACCCATCCACGACAGCAACGGCGTGGTTGTCGCGGCGGCGAACGTCTCGACGCAAGCTGCGCGTCATTCCGCAGACGAAGTCCGCACCGAACTACTCCCGGCCTTGCTCGACGCCACCCGCGCCATCGAGACCGACCTGCTCCGGGTGAGTACCGGACCCAACGACAAGCGAGGAAACAACCATGCCTGACGCCGTGATCTGCGAGCCCCTTCGAACCCCGGTCGGCCGCTTCGGCGGTCAGTTCCGCGATATCTCCGCCCAAGCCCTGGCCGGCACGGTCATCGCGGAACTCGTTGCCCGGACCGGCATTTCCGGTGCCGACATCGACGACGTGATCCTGGGCCAGGCGTCGCCCAACGGCGATGCGCCGGCGATCGGACGTATCGCAGCACTCGACGCCGACCTGGGTATCGACGTCCCCGGCATGCAGGTCGACCGGCGCTGCGGTTCCGGCCTGCAAGCGATTCTGCACGCGTGCATGCAGGTTCAGTCCGGCGGCAACGATCTGGTTCTGGCGGGCGGCGTCGAGAGCATGAGCCAGACCGAGTTCTACGCCACCGGCATGCGTTGGGGCGTCAAAGCCGAGGCGGTGGCCCTGTCCGACCGACTCGCTCGGGCACGAGTGACCGCAGGCGGCAAGAACTTTCCCGTGCCCGGCGGCATGATCGAGACCGCAGAGAATCTTCGCGCCGAGTTCTCGATCAGCCGAGCCGATCAGGATGCGCTGGCAGTCCAATCCCACCAGCGCGCGGTCGCCGCACAGAACAGCGGGGTGTTCTCCGAAGAGATCGTCGGAGTGTCTGTCCCCCAACGTAAGTCGGATCCACTCCTCGTCACCACCGACGAACATCCCCGTGCCGACACCACTGTGGAGTCACTCGCGAAGCTGAAGGCTATTCGCGCGTCGATCGATCCCGAATCGACGGTGACGGCGGGAAATGCCAGCGGCCAGAACGACGGTGCCGCGCTTGCGATCGTCACCACTCCGGACAAGGCTGCTGCACTGGGTCTTCGGCCGCTGGCCAGACTGGCCGGATGGGGTGTCGCCGGAGTTGCTCCGCGCACCATGGGTATCGGGCCGGTCCCCGCCAGCGAGAAGGCACTCGGACGGCTCGGTCTGAGCCTCGACGACATGGGAATCATCGAACTCAACGAAGCATTTGCTGCCCAGGCCCTCGCCGTCACCCGTTCCTGGGGCATCGAATCCGACGACCCTCGACTGAACCCGCACGGTTCCGGCATCTCGCTCGGACACCCTGTCGGTGCAACCGGAGCTCGCATTCTCGCCACCCTGCTTCGCGAGATGGATCGCCGCGAGGTCCGCTACGGACTCGAGACGATGTGCATCGGCGGTGGCCAGGGCCTGGCTGCGGTCTTCGAGCGCCTCACCTGACCCACGGCAACGGGCGGCCGGCTGCCTGCGGGCGTCACTCCTGCAGCTGAGCCGCCAGTCGCACCGCGGAATTGGTCTCCCCGTAGCCCTCGTAGCTACCTGTTCGCTGGACCACCTCGAAGAACAGATCGTCGCCGACGGTTCCGGTGAAGAAGTGGAAGAACTCCCCGCCGGACGCGTCCGCGTCGTACAGAATTCCCAGGCGTTGCATCGCGTCCAAGGTGTCGGATCCGAGCTCGAATCGCGCGTCGAGATCGCGGTAGTAGTTGGGAGAGATACGCAACGGGGTAAGGCCGCGGTCGACCATCGCCGACGCCGCAGCGTAGATGTCCTCGCATCCGAACGCCACGTGTCCGACGCCTCCGCGGCGGGCGGCGGGCAGCGGGTCCGAGTCGGACGGCCGGCCGGGAACCATGTTGAGCGAGAGCCGAATCGTGCCGCCCGCGGTGTCCAGCGTGAGGGCCTGGCTCCGCACCAGGCCGATCGCGTCGACGACGTCCTGCCCGTCGCGGGGCACCATGCCGAACACAGAACGCAACAAGAGCATCACGCCGTCCCAGCTCTCGGCGGGTACGGCCAGAGCGATGTGGTCGACGTGGGAGACACAGGCGTCATGGCGTTCTGTCACCCGAGGTGCCAGGTCGAACGCCGACTGCCAGGCACCCGCACTGTCTCGGGTGCGCAGGTCGAGCGAGGTTGCGCCGGTCACCGCAAGGCGCACCACCGCGTCGGTCGCGTCCGCAACACCCGGCATGGTGACGGTCGATGCGGTGACGCCGAGAGCGCGGGCCCGAGTGAGCCACAGATCGGGGCGCTCACTACGGACGCCGATCTGAGCCAACGCGGGCAAGTGGGCCGGGACGCCGGGCGCAGTCCACAACGTATCCACGGTCGTGTCGACCGCCACCGCCAGTGGACCCTGGGTGAACAACGACAGTCCGTGTTCGCTGTGTGCGGCCGTCAGGTCGAAACCCAACTGGCGCAGAACGGTCCCCAGCTGCGCTGCCTTCGCAGGCCCCGCCGCTATCCGTAGGGATACGACGTTCTCGATCGGACCTGGCGGTGGAGGCGAGAAGAGATCTGTTTCTGCAGAGGGTGTTTCGATGGCGCGCACCTGCTCCTGCAGGTACAGCAGCGAGCGATGGGCGTCGGATGCCGTTCGCCCGGTGTCGGAGTGCCGGAAGACGTCGTTGAAGATCTCGAGCGACCATGGTCCGGTGTAGCCGGAGGCAACCACGTCCGCTCCGAAGCGAGCAAGATCGAAGTTGCCTTGCCCGGGGAAACACCGATGGTGGCGGCTCCATTGCAACACGTCCATCACCAGGTGAGGTGCGTCGGCCAGTTGGAGGAAGAAGATCTTCTCGCCCGGTATGTCGCGAATTCCCGCGGGATCGTCACCGCGGGAGAGGATGTGGAAACTGTCCAGGCAGGTGCCGAGTGCCGGATGGTCGACCTGTCGAACGATGTCCCAGGCATGACCGTAGGTATCGACGTGGGTGCCCCAGGCCAGCGCCTCGTACGCCAATCGCATTCCGCGCCGGTGCGCACGCTCGGCCAGAATCGCCATCTGTTCGATCAGCAGGTCGTCCTCGCGTACGGCCCCGGCCAGCGGCGAGGAACACACCAGCAGTAGATCGCATCCCAATTGCTCCATCACGTCGAACTTGCGCTCGATGCGAACGAGGTTGCGGGCGAACTGATCCGGGTCTGCCGAGTCTGCGTCCCGAAACGGTTGATAGAGATCGAGAGTCAGGCCGAGATCGGCGGCCTTCTTCGCGATGTCCTCGGGCAGGTCGGGTGAGCTGATCAGATCCGGCTCGAACACCTCGAAGCCGTCGAACCCGGCATCTGCGATGGCACGCATCTTCTCGTCGAGCGATCCGCTGAGCGAGACCGTGGCGACGGACGTCGCGACGGCGCTCATGCGAGCGCTCCGGCTACCGCAGTGGCAGCGAGGCGATCCTCCAGCTCGATCAACGAGCTCATGTGGGCGATCATTCGATCCGCATCGGCGGTGCGGCCGGTGAAGATCTCGAATGCATCGGCGGCCTGGAATACGGCCATCCCGGTTCCGCTGAGCGTTCGACAACCGACTCTGGCTGCGGCCGAGAGCAACTCGGTCTCCGCCGGACGATAGACCACCTCGGCCACCCACATGCGCGGATCCAGGAGGTGCTCGGGCACGGCCGATCCCGGGTGCTCCACCATTCCGATCGGGGTCGCGTGCACCAGCCCGGTCGCGGTTTCGAGGACGGCGCCGAGCCGATCGAGTCCGGCCGAGAGAATCTCGACATCGGGGAACATCGCCGCAAGGGAGTCTCGAAGTTGCTGCGCTCGAACAGGATCGGCGTCCACCAAGGTGAGTGTGGCTGCGCCGCGGCGCGCCATGGCGTACGCTACGGCTGCGCCTGCTCCCCCTGCACCGAGTTGGACCACATCGGCGAGGTCGGCACCGGGCAACCCGCGGCCGAAGTTGCGATCGAATCCGGACCAGTCGGTGTTGTGTCCGACGGCTCGGCCGTCCGCGAACACCACCGTGTTGACGGCCCCGAGTCGGGCCGCGTCGTCGGAGAGCTCGTCGAGGCAACCGATGACGCGTTGTTTGCACGGGTGAGTGATGTTCAGTCCACGAAATCCGAGGTCGGCGGCCGTCGCTACCAGGCGGGGCAGATCCTCGACAGTCAGCCCACGTCGGTCGAGATCGATGATGCGGTAGAGATAGTTCAGCCCCTGCTCGACACCTTCCTTCTCGTGCATGGCGGGCGTGAGCGACTTGCCGATACCCGTCCCGATCAGTCCACAGAGCACGGATTCCGGCATCTCGATCTCCTAGCTATTTAATGTACTAATTGGTGAGTTAGATCGACGGTACTACGCCATCGCCCCGCGCCCAACCGTTTCCGCACAATCGACGGCGATAGAGTTGATCCATGCCTCCGCGCGCAACCGCCTCGTCCGACGACAGCAGCGGACCGGCCGTCAAACGGCGCCGCAACAGCGACCTGACCCGGCACAACATCCTCGAGGTAGCTACCGAAGAGTTCGCGGACAAGGGGTTCGCCGGTGCCCGCATCGACGAGATCGCCGAGCGGACGCACACGACGAAACGAATGTTGTACTACTACTTCACCGACAAGGAAGGCCTGTACAAGGCCGTTCTGGAACGGTCATACCTGCGCATTCGCGAGCGAGAACGAGCCGTGGACGTCGAAGGACTCGGACCGGTCGAGGCCATTCGCGCCATCGCGTCCCTCACCTTCGATCACCACGAACAAAATCCCGATTTCATCCGATTGGTGTCCACCGAGAACATCCTGCGCGGCGAGCACATCGGCACCTCGGAGGCACTGAGCAATCTGGGCAACCCCGCGGCCGAGCTGTTGGCCAGCATTCTCGAGCGCGGTCAGGCCGACGGGCTGTTTCGTACCGACGTCGACGCATTGGACATCCACATGGCCATCAGCAGTTTCTGTGTGTTCCGGCTGTCCAATCGCTACACCTTCGAGGCCCTGTTCGGTCGCGACCTCACCGACCCGGCGCACCGAGAACGACTGCGCTCCATGCTCGGCGACATGATCATCGCGTTTCTCACCAAACCGGCCCCCTGACGCGCTCGCCGAGTCCTTCGAATCTCATCCGGGGTTGACACGTGGCATGGATCACGTTCAGTATCTAGGAGCGCCTCGTTTTAACTATTTCGTACATTAGCGATCCGGTCGGCTGGATCGCAGTGTCGAAGGGCACCTCAGCTCCCCCCGTCACACGAAGAGAGACGAACGACGATGGATCCCGTTACAGCCGGACCGACCCCCACACCCCTTCGACCGGGTGCGAACCCGCGCAAAGCCGCCACCGCAGCATGGGTGGGCAGCGCGCTCGAGTACTACGACTTCTTCATCTACGGAACGGCGGCAGCCCTGGTATTCGGCCGCGTGTTCTTCCCCGGATCGAATCCCGCCACCGGCACACTGTTGGCCCTGGCGACATTCGGCGTCGGCTACCTTGCGCGTCCGCTCGGAGCATTGGTGCTGGGACACATCGGTGATCGCTACGGCCGCAAGAAGGTCATGGTCGCCACCGTCCTGCTGATGGGTGTCGCGACCCTCGGGGTCGGCATTCTCCCGTCCTACGAGTCCATCGGAATCGCTGCGCCGATCATCCTCGTTCTGCTTCGACTCGCGCAGGGATTCTCTGCCGGCGGTGAGCAGGCAGGCGCAAACTCGATGACACTCGAGCACGCCCCGGACAACCGCCGCGCGTTCTTCACCAGCTTCACACTCAGCGGCACCCAGGGCGGCCAGATTCTCGCCACCGCCGTATTCCTCCCCGTCGCGATGCTTCCCGAAGAGCAGCTCCTCAGCTGGGGCTGGCGAATCCCGTTCTTCCTCAGCGCATTCGTCGTCGTCGCCGCGTTCCTCATCCGCCGTTCGCTCGACGAGACCCCGGTGTTCGAGGAAGAGGTTGCTTCCAACGAACCGCAGCGCCTGCCCTTGGCCGAACTGCTGGCCGACCACTGGCGCGCAGTTCTTCGCGTCATGTTCGCCGCTGTGATCGCCTCGGTCAGCACCATCTTCACCGTCTACGCCCTGTCGTATGCCGTCAATACCGTTGGCCTCGAACGCACTCCGATGCTCTGGGTCGGCGTGCTCGCCAACGTGGTCGCACTGTTCTCGCTGCCCTTCTTCGGTTCGCTCTCCGACCGCGTCGGCCGCAAGCCGGTGTTCCTGTTCGGATCGATCGGCTGCGCCATCCTCATGTTCGGTTACCTCTGGTCCATCTCGATCGGTAGCTACGCACTGATCTTCGTCTTCGGCATCGTGATGTTCGGATTCGTCCACAGTGCTACCGGCGGAGTCTGGCCCTCGTTCTACGGCGAGATGTTCCCGGCTCGGGTGCGTCTGACCGGCACCGCCCTCGGTACCCAGATCGGCTTCGCCATCGCAGGATTCGCGCCCACCATCGCCGGAGCGATCGCCGGTGCCGAGATCGGTGCCTGGCTACCGGTCGCCATCGTCACCGCCGTGTTCTGTGCCATCAACGTCGCCATCGTCTCCACGTCCAAGGAAACGTTCCGCACGCCCACCGACGAACTCGGCACAAAGCCTCGTACCGTCGATGCAACCGCCACCGCGAACTCGCAGTGACCGTCGATGATCGACGCAGAACGGCCTGATACCCCGGAGTTGTGGCGAGTGTTCGCCGTGCAGTACGCGACTCGAACGGCACTGCGCAGCACACACTTCCACTATCACGATAACCGTGGCGGCGAGCCACATCCCACTGCCTACTACGTGTGGCTCGCCCTCTCGCAGACCGACACCGTTCTGATCGACGCCGGGCTCGCCCCCTCCACCGCCGAAGGAATGCAGGGACTGGACTACTTCGGCTCCCCGCTCGAGATCATCGGCGGTCTGGGGATCGCGCCCGGCGACATCGATCTCTGTGTCTTGACGCACCTGCACTACGACCACACCGGGGTCGTGGCAGACCTACCCCGAGCCCGCTACGTCGTACAGCGGCGCGAGCTCGAGTACTGGAACGGTCCGTGGGCAACGCGCATCGAACAGGAGCGATGGTTGCACTCCAGACCGGACATCGATCACGTGGCCGCGAGCACGCGACTCGACCTCGTCGACGGAGATCGTGAACTGCTGGACGGTCTGTCGGTGCACTCCGTCGGCGGCCATACCGCCGGCATGCAGATTGTCCGAGTACGCACAGCGCGAGGAAACATCGTGCTGGCGTCGGACGCGAGCCACTTCTACGAGAACATCGAGTCCGACAACCCGTTCGCGATCCTGCATTACCTTCCGGACATGTTCGGAGCCTTCGACCGAATCCAGGAACTGGCCGACGGTCCCGATCACATCGTGCCCGGACACGACCCACTGGTGTCCGAACGATTCAGGGCAGTCGATCGACAGCCCCACGTGGTGAGCCTCGGCTGACCTTCCGAACGACGAAAGAGCCCCGATCATCACGATGATCGGGGCTCTTTCGTCGAATCGGCGACTGGTCAGGCCGACTTGTCGCGGCGTTCCGGCCGCTCGGGCTTGCGCGGCACGATCGTCGGCAGCACGTTGTCGTTGACCGTTTCTGCAGTGACGACAACCTTCTCCACGTCGTCGCGGCTGGGGATGTCGTACATCACCGGCAACAGCACTTCTTCCATGATCGCGCGAAGTCCACGAGCACCGGTACCACGGAGAATTGCCTGATCGGCAATTGCGTCCAAGGCCTCGGCAGTGAACTCGAGCTCCACACCGTCCATGTCGAACAGACGACGGTACTGCTTGACGAGCGCGTTCTTCGGCTCGGACAGAATCGTGACGAGCGATTCCTTGTCCAGGTTCGTGACCGACGCGATCATCGGCAACCGGCCGATGAACTCGGGGATCAGGCCGAACTTGATCAGATCCTCCGGCATGACCTCGGCGAAGTGGTCCTGGGTGTCGATCTCGGCCTTCGAGCGAACCTCGGCCCCGAAGCCCAGACCACGCTTGCCGACGCGATCGGACACGATCTTCTCGAGACCGGCGAAGGCACCGGCGACGATGAAGAGCACGTTCGTTGTGTCGATCTGGATGAACTCCTGATGCGGATGCTTGCGACCGCCCTGCGGCGGCACGCTGGCCTGAGTTCCTTCCAGAATCTTCAGCAATGCCTGCTGGACGCCTTCACCGGACACATCTCGCGTGATCGACGGGTTCTCGCTCTTGCGGGCGATCTTGTCGACCTCGTCGATGTAGATGATGCCGGTCTCGGCGCGCTTGACGTCGTAATCGGCGGCCTGGATCAGCTTGAGCAGGATGTTCTCGACGTCCTCGCCGACGTATCCGGCCTCGGTGAGCGCGGTGGCGTCGGCGATGGCGAACGGCACGTTGAGCATCTTGGCCAGCGTTTGCGCGAGATACGTCTTTCCGCAGCCCGTCGGTCCGAGCATCAGAATGTTGGACTTCGCCAGTTCGACCGACTCGCCCCGCACGTCACGGGCCTTGTCACCGGCCTGGATTCGCTTGTAGTGGTTGTAGACCGCAACGGCCAGCGTGCGCTTGGCAGCGTCCTGACCGATCACGTAATTTTCGAGAAAATCCTTGATCTCGGAGGGCTTGGGTAGGTCGTCGAGCTTGACTTCGCTCGATTCGGCCAACTCCTCCTCGATGATCTCGTTGCACAGGTCGATGCACTCATCGCAGATGTACACCCCTGGTCCAGCAATGAGCTTCTTGACCTGCTTCTGGCTCTTGCCGCAGAACGAGCACTTCAGCAGATCGCCACCGTCACCGATGCGTGCCATTCGGAGGTTCCTACTTCCTTGTCCGCGTACGCCCCACGCCGTCCGACTGTGCCGAGACACCGTGGGCTACTTCCCGGGCTTTCGTCGTGCCGATATCGACCGCCCGAGTTCTTGGGTGCGACGCTACCCGTGTTCGCCGAACATGGGCGGGTTGTTTCCGGTGATTCGCCACCCGATTTCGTCTGTACCAGAAATCGGGCCGTCGATCGCGATCGCCGGGCGGAGTTTCTCACTCGCGCCCGGCGCCGGAACTCGAGCCGGACCGCTACGGCCCGACCGGTGGTACTCGCAGTGCTACTTCTGTGCGGAAAGCTTGCGGTACTCGAACACGGTGTCGATGATGCCGTAGTCCTTGGCCTGCTCCGCGGTGAGAATCTTGTCGCGATCGGTGTCCTTGCGGATGACGTCGGGGTCCTTGCCGGTGTGGCGACCGAGAGTGGTCTCCATGAGACGACGCATGCGCTCGATCTCCGCAGCCTGGATCTCGAGGTCCGAGACCTGGCCCTGGATTCCACCGCTGGAAGGCTGGTGGATGAGCACCCGTGCGTTCGGCAGAGCCGCACGCTTGCCGGGCGTACCGGCGGCGAGCAGAACTGCCGCGGCAGAGGCGGCCTGGCCGAGGCAGACGGTCGCAACGTCGGCGCGGACGTACTGCATGGTGTCGTAGATCGCCATCAGCGATGTGAACGATCCGCCGGGCGAGTTGATGTACATGGTGATGTCCCGGTCGGGGTCGAGCCCCTCGAGCACCAACAGCTGCGCCATGACGTCGTTGGCCGACGCGTCGTCGACCTGCACGCCGAGGAAGATGATGCGCTCCTCGAACAGCTTGTTGTACGGGTTCGATTCCTTGACGCCGTAGCTGGAGTGCTCGACGAAGGACGGAAGGATGTACCGCGAGGACGGCAACTGGTTGGGATCGAACAGGTTTGTCATCGTTTCTCCAAGATGTGAGTGATCGAGGTCGCCGGTACAGGCCGATTTACTCGCCGATTCCGCCGGCCTGCTGCGCGCGGCTGACGACGTGATCCACGAACCCGTATTCCTTGGCGGCCTGGGCGGTGAACCACCGGTCGCGATCGGAGTCCTCGGTGATCTGCTCGACGGTCTGGCCGGTGTGCTGAGCGATGAGCTCGGCCATCTCACGCTTGGTGTGCGCGAACTGCTCGGCCATGATGGCGATGTCGGATGCGCTGCCGCCGATACCGGCCGAGGGCTGGTGCATCATGATGCGCGCGTGCGGCAGGGCGTACCGCTTGCCCTTGGCACCGGCCGAGAGCAGGAACTGACCCATCGAAGCGGCCAGACCCATGCCGTAGGTCGCGATGTCGCACTCGGCGAATTCCATGGTGTCGAAGATGGCCATGCCCGCGGTGACCGAGCCACCGGGCGAGTTGATGTACAGCGAAATGTCGCGAGTGGCATCCTCGGCGGAGAGCAACAGGATCTGGGCGCACAACTTGTTGGCGATGTCGTCGTCGACCTGGGTACCGAGGAAAATGATGCGGTTTTGAAGCAGACGCTCGTACACGGAGTCGCTGAGATTCAACCCTGCTGCGGCCGAAGTCATGACGGGACTCTGCTCGTGCGAAGCCGCCGGATTCTGAACAGTCACGGTACCTGCCTTTTCATAACAAATCGTTGGTTCCTGACACAGACACTAACGAAAGACGGCGGCTCCGGAGTCCCGGAACCGCCGTCGTTCGCTGTGAGCGTTACTTCTCTTGTTCGCCCTCGGAAGAATCAGCTGCTTCGACCTCGTCGGGAGCATCGGCGGGGCTACCGAACAGCTCGGCCGTGTCGACGCTCGCGCCGTTGGTGTCGGTCACGGTGACGCGCTCGACGACCGAAGCGAGGGCCTTACCGCGCTTGACGTCGGCGAACACCGCGCCGAGCTGGTTGGCCTGCTGCACCTGCTGGATGAACTGCTCGGGCGGCATGCCGTAGCGCTGCGCCTGGAAGATGATCCGCTCGGTGAGCTCTTCCTGCCCGACCTGCGTGTTCTCGGCCTCGGCGATCGCATCGAGAAGGAGCTGGGTACGCACCGACTTCTCGGCACCTTCCTTGACGTCCTTGTCGAATTCCTCGCGGCTCGAACCCTGAGATTCGAGCAGCTCGGCGAGTGCTTCCTCGTTGTGATCGAGGCCGTGAATGGCCTCGTGCACCTGGGAATCGACCTCGGCCTTGACGACGGCCTCGGGAGCCGGAATCTCGAGCGTCTCGAGCAACGTCTCGAGCACCTTGTCGCGGATCTGACCGGCCTGCTCGACCTTCGCGACTCGCTCGACGCGCGTCTTCAGGTCGGCGAGCAGCTCGTCGAAGGTGTCGAACTCGCTGGCGAGCTGGGCGAACTCGTCGTCGGCCTCGGGCAGCTCGCGCTCCTTGACGGACACGACCTTGACCGTGACGACAGCTTCCTTGCCTGCGTACTCGCCGGCGACCAGAGTCGAGGTGAACTCCTTCGACTCGTCCGCGGAGACCCCGATGATCGCATCGTCGAGTCCCTCGATGAGCTGGCCGGAGCCGACCTCGTGGGACAGTCCGCTCGCGGTTGCCTCTTCCACGTTCTCGCCGTCGACAGTGGCCGAGAGGTCGATCGAGACGAAGTCACCGGACTGAACCGGGCGATCGACGCCGGTCAGGGTGCCGAAACGCTGGCGCAGCGACTGCAGCTGCTCGTCGACGGCCTCGTCCTTGATCTCGAGCGGATCGACGACGACGCTGATGGTCGAGTAGTCCGGCAGTGCGATCTCGGGACGAACGTCGACCTCGGCGGTGAACGTGAGCTCCGTACCGTCTTCGATCTTGGTGATCTCGATCTCGGGCTGGCCGATGACCTTGACCTTTTCGTTCGTCACGGCCTCTGAGTAACGGGCGGGAAGAGCGTCGTTGACGACCTGCTCGAGCACCGCACCACGGCCGACGCGCGCTTCGAGCAACTTGGCCGGAGCCTTACCGGGACGGAATCCGGGGAGGCGGATCTGCTGAGCCAAAGCCTTGTATGCGCGGTCGAAATCAGGCTTGAGCTCCTCGAAGGGCACCTCAACGTTGATACGGACTCGCGTCGGGCTCAGCTGCTCGACGGTGCTCTTCACGGGACATGCTCCTTCTGGTAATTCTTGCTTGCTGGTGGTGCTTACGGTGCTGGCTTGCGGTCTTACCTCGCTCGCCGCGAAACACGGCGAACCGTGCCTGCGGCCCTCATTTGTCGGGGTGACAGGAATTGAACCTGCGACCCTCCGCTCCCAAAGCGGATGCGCTACCAAGCTGCGCCACACCCCGTCGTACCCACACCATTGAACAGCAACCGATAGTAGCCCCTCATCGGCGCCCCACCGATGGCGTTCGGGCGAACCCGGCGCGGCATGCCGGTTTGGAATCCGGCGACGGCTTTGGGTACAGTCTTGAAACGCAGGCGACGGAACTGGCGATCCCACGACTGTTGTTTGCACGCCGATGTAGCTCAATGGTAGAGCCCCTGTCTTCCAAACAGGCTACGCGAGTTCGATTCTCGTCATCGGCTCCATCGAAAAGCCCCGTACTTTCAGTGCGGGGCTTTTTCGTGTCCGCGTACCCTGAAACGGAGTCCGAATTGTCCGAACGAACCGGACATGCACCGTCGGCGGAAGGCCCGAAGTGGAAATAGTCCTGATCGTCCTCGTCATCGCCGCAGTGGCCCTGTTGGTGCTGCGAAGCAAGAAGAACTCGGCTGCGGCGGCCGAAACTGCACTGGCCGACGCCAAGGCCGACGCCCGCCAGTCGATCGAACGCCTCGGCGGTCAGGTCTACAACCTGATCGGCACCGACACACCGTCCAAGCAGGCCCTGGCCGATGCGTCCGAGCGCAATATCGCCGCCGGGTCGCAGATCGACCAGGCCACCACCCCCGAACAGGCCAGACTGGCCAAGCAGACGGCACTCGAGGGGCTCTACTACATCCGCGCGGCACGCCTGGCCATGGGCATGGACCCAGGCCCGGAGGTGCAGGGCATCGACGGCCAGCAGCAGGCCGGACGAGTCACCGAAGAGCGCAAGGTCGACTTCGAGGGCCGCGAGATCGCAGCGTCACCCGATCCGTCGGACCGCACCCCGAACTACTACCCGGGCGGCCGCGTAGCAGGCCGTCCGGTCCCTGCGGGCTGGTACTCCGAGCCGTGGTGGCGGCCCGCCCTGGTCGCCGGCGCGTGGGGAATGGGTTCGATGTTCCTGTTCTCGGCGATGTTCTCCGGCATGGCGGGAGTGCCGGACGAGACGGCAGCGGGCGGAGACATGGGAGCCGACGGCTCGGGCGATGGTTCCGGCGGTGACGACTACAACGGGGACGGTTCCGGCGGCGACGACTACAGCGGCGGCGACACCGACTTCGGTGCCATGGACGGCGGCGGGGGCATGTTCGACGGCGGAGGCGACTTCGGCGGTGGAGGCGACTTCGGCGGGTTCTAGGTTGCCTGACAGACCGGGCACCAGAACAGGTTTCGCGCCTGCATCGTCGAGTGCATGATTTCGGTGCCGCACACGCGGCACGGAAGGCCTTGCCTGCGGTAGACGTACGAGCGAGGTCGACGGGCACCGTAGGTGTCTCCGTGATCGTCCTCGGGCCGGATGGTGATGATGCGACCGCGTCGAACGCCGATTTTCATCAGGTCGACGAGGTCGAACCAGATCGCGTCCCACTCGGCTCGATCGAGGTCCTTCCCCGGGCGCATCGGATTGATCTCGTGGCGAAACAGGATTTCGGCGCGATAGACGTTTCCGACGCCGGCCAGCACCTTCTGATCCATCAGTAGTGTCCCGATCGCGGTGCGCGACTTGGAGATTCGCAACCAGGCCGCGTCCGGATCTGCATCCTTGCGGAGCGGGTCCGGCCCGAGCCGCGCCAGAAGGGCGTCGACCTGCTGCTCGGTGTAGATCTCGCACGCGGTGGGGCCGCGCAGGTCGGCACCGTACTTCTCCCCCACCATGCGCAGACGTACTGCGCCCACCGGATCGTCCAGTGGCACTGCCTGTTCGGTGAACTTTCCGTACAGGCCCAGGTGAATGTGCACGATCAGATCGGTCTCGTAACGGTGCAACAAATGCTTGCCCCAGGCCTCCGCTCTTTCGAGCACGAGCCCGTCGATCAGCGCGGCACCGGAGGTGAACCGTCCCTGGGGACTGCTCGCCTCGACCGGTGCCCCGCCGAACCGTCGTTGATGCAGCCGAGCGAGCCGGTGCAGAGTGTGGCCTTCGGGCACCTACGCGGGCTTTCCCGGAACCTCGGGTGCCTCGCCACTGCGCTCGTACTCGGACAGGATGTCGATGCGGCGCTGGTGGCGCTCCTCGCCCGAGAACGGAGTGCCGAGAAACGCGTCGACGATGGCGAGGGCTTCGGGCAACGTGTGCATACGGCCACCGATGCCGATGAGCTGAGCATCGTTGTGCTCGCGGGCCAGCTTTGCGGTCTCGACGCTCCATGCCAGTGCGCAGCGAGCGCCCGGCACCTTGTTCGCAGCGATCTGCTCGCCGTTTCCGGAGCCGCCGAGCACCAGTCCGCGGCTGCCCGGATCGGCGACGACGCGCCGTGCTGCGTCGATGCAGAAGGCCGGGTAGTCGTCGACGGGGTCGTAGTCGAAGGCACCGCAGTCGACGGGCTCGTGCCCGGTCGCCGTCAGGTGTTCGATGATCTGATTCTTGAACTCGAGGCCGGCGTGGTCGGCACCCAGGTATACGCGCATGCCTAGAGTCTGACAGGTGAACTCACGAGCCGAGAAATTCGCCGGTGTCGACGGCGCGAAGGGTGCATGGGTGGTTGCAGTCTTCGACGGCTCGAGACTGACGTGGACCGGCTGTTCCTCCGTGGCCGAGGTGTTGGAGCACACCCGAGACTGCGCGCGAGTGGGCGTCGACATGCCACTGTCTCTGCCGGTGGACGGCTATCGCATCAGCGAACTCGAGGCGAAGGCGTTTCTCGGCCGGGCGAGAAGCTCCATATTCCACACGCCCGTTGTCGACGTTCTCGACGCCTCGACATACGAGCAGGCCTGCGCACTCTCGCGCAGCATCACCGGCAAAGCGATCAGCAAGCAGACGTGGCACATCCTGCCTGCTGTGCAGTCATGGCGCGAGGCGGACTTCGATCCGGACATCTACGTCGAGGTACATCCCGAATGTTCTTTCCGGGCAATGTCACCGACGACGACGTTCGCATCGAAGAAGAGCGGCCGCGGCGTCGGACAGCGGTTGGCTGCGCTGGGACGGTGGAGCGAGCATCTCGACCTGGACGACCTCCCGGACGGGCCGGTCGTCGACGACTTTCTCGACGCCGCCGCAGCGGCGTGGTCGGCGAGGCGATTCCACGTCGGCGAGCACCGAACTTTCGGTACCGCCGACGCATCGGATCGCATCGTCGCCTAGTCACCCCGCGCGTGAAAGTTCGCCTCCTGCTACGAATTTCCACGCGCGAGATGCTCGTGCGATCAGTCGAACTGTGGATCCTCGTCGCGCGTGCGCTTGAGCTCGAAGAAGTGCGGGTACGAGGCGAAGATCACCGACGCGTCCCACAGCTTGCCCGCCTCTTCGCCACGCGGGATTCGCGAGATCACCGGGCCGAAGAACGCGACTCCGTTGACGTGGATGGTCGGGGTGCCCACGTCGGGGCCCACCTTGTCCATTCCTGCGTGATGGCTGGTGCGCAGGTCCTCGTCGAAGTCGGTGCTCTCGGCTGCGTTCGCGAGATCGGCAGGCAGGTCCAGTTCAGCCAAGGCCTCTCGGATGACGACGTCGAAATCCTTGTTGCCCTCGTTGTGGATTCGCGTACCCATGGCGGTGTACAGCGGCGAGAGGATCTCGTCACCCTTCAGCTTCGCGGCGGCGATCGCCACCCGAACCGGACCCCACGCCTTCTTCATCATCGTGGCGTATTCCTCGGGCAGGTCGCGGCCCTCGTTGAGTACGGCCAGGCTCATGACATGGAAGTTCACGTCGATGTCTCGCACCTGCTGCACCTCGAGAATCCAGCGCGAGGTTATCCAGCACCACGGGCACAGTGGGTCGAACCAAAAATCCGCAGTGTCTTTCTGTCCTGAACCGGCCACTGTCTACTCCTTGGAAGTCGAGGTCAACATCTCTTCTTGCGATAACAACCGCCCACCGCGCATACATTCCGCACTACCGGTCGGCCAGCGCGAGCCACTCGTGACGTGATGGGATGGACAGCACTACCCATAACTACACGAAGAGGTGTCGACTGAAGTGGTTGCTCCCAACCTGACGCGTGACCAAGCCTCCGAACGTTCGGCGATCATCGGGGAAACGAAGTACGCGATCGTTCTCGATCTCACCGACGGCGAAGGCAATCCGGGCGAGAAGACGTTCCGCTCGCTCACCACCATCACGTTCGCGGCCACCGCCGGATCGTCGACTTTCGTGGACATCATTGCGAGCACGATTCGCTCCGCGACGCTCAACGGCACCGCCCTCGACACTGCGAACTACGACGAGTCGACGGGTATCGCACTCGAGAATCTGTCCGAACACAACGAGCTCGTCATCGACGCGGACTGCCTCTACTCGCACACCGGTGAGGGCCTGCACCGATTCGTCGACCCGTCGGACGGTTCGGTGTACCTGTACTCGCAGTTCGAGACCGCCGACGCCAAGCGAATGTTCGCCTGCTTCGATCAGCCCGATCTCAAGGCCACCTTCGACCTGAAGGTCACCGCTCCCGAGAGCTGGACCGTGATCTCCAATGCCGCGCACGGTGCCGAGCCTGCCGCGGGAGAGCACGTGTTCGACACGACCCCGCTGATGAGTACCTATCTCGTCGCGCTGATCGCCGGACCGTACGCGGAGTGGACCGACTCCTACACCGACGATCACGGCACTATCCCGCTCGGAATCTACTGCCGCGCAACGCTTGCGGAGCACATGGATGCGGAGCGCCTGTTCACCGAGACCAAGCAGGGCTTCGGTTTCTACCACGAGAACTTCGGCACCCCGTACGCATTCGGCAAGTACGACCAGCTCTTCGTACCGGAGTTCAACGCCGGTGCCATGGAGAACGCCGGTGCCGTCACGTACCTCGAGGACTACGTCTTCCGGTCCAAGGTGACACGGGCCTCGTACGAGCGTCGCGCCGAGACGGTGCTGCACGAGATGGCGCACATGTGGTTCGGCGACCTGGTGACCATGACGTGGTGGGACGACCTGTGGCTCAACGAATCGTTCGCCACGTTCGCCTCGGTTCTCTGCCAGTCCGAGGCCACCGAGTACTCGAACGCATGGACCACGTTCGCCAACGTCGAGAAGGCATGGGCGTACCGCCAGGACCAGTTGCCCTCGACGCATCCCATCGCAGCGGACATCCCCGACCTGGCCGCGGTGGAGGTCAACTTCGACGGGATCACCTACGCAAAGGGCGCGAGTGTGCTCAAGCAGTTGGTGGCCTACGTGGGCAAGGAAGACTTCCTGGCCGGACTGCGGGCATATTTCGTCGACCACGCCTTCGCCAATGCCACCTTCTCGGATCTGCTTGCTGCCCTGGAGAAGTCGTCGGGTCGCGACCTGTCCGACTGGGGCACGCAGTGGCTGCGGACAACCGGCCTGAACACTCTGAGCCCGGACTTCGACGTCGATGGCGACGGTAAGTTCACGCGCTTCGCGGTTCGGCAGAGCGGTGCCGCGCCGGGTGCAGGCGAGCATCGAGTCCACCGCATCGCCGTCGGCATCTACGACGACGTCGACGGCAAGCTCGTGCGCACCGACCGAGTGGAGCTCGATCTCGATGCAGCCGAATCGACGAATGTCGATGCGCTGGCCGGCGTCTCGCGAGGCAAGCTGGTGCTGGTCAACGACGACGACCTGACGTACTGCGCGGTGCGTCTGGACCCGGACTCGCTCGAGACGCTCCTGTCTCGGATCGGCGACATCGCCGAACCACTCCCCCGCACCCTCGCGTGGTCGGCAGCGTGGGAGATGACTCGATCGGCCGAGATGAAGGCCCGAGATTTTGTTGCCCTCGTCCAGCGCGGAATCGGCGGCGAGACCGAAGTGGGTGTGGTGCAACGCCTTCTGCTGCAGGCACAGACCGCCATCACCAGCTACGCCGATCCAGCGTGGGCGTCCGAGCACGGCACCCCCGAGTTCGCCGACGCACTGCTGGAACTGGCACGCGGTGCCGAGTCGGGCTCGGATCACCAGCTGGCGTTCGTCAACGCCCTCACCGGTACCGAACTCCACGACCGCCACATCGACGTGCTGCGTGCCCTGCTCGACGGGGACGCCGACGGTCAGTCGCTGTCCGGCCTCGGCGTCGATACCGACCTGCGGTGGCGAATCGTCACGGCGCTGGCCGCGGCCGGAGCGATCGACTCCGACGGGCTCGATTCGCCGGTCATCGATGCAGAAGCGAGCGCGGACAACACCGCCGCCGGGGCAAGGTCGGCCGCGGCTGCGCGGGCCGCTCGACCGAGTGCCGAGGTCAAGGAGCAGGCCTGGACAACCGTCGTCGACGACGACTCGGTGCCGAACATCACGGCGCGCTCGATCATCGGCGGCTTCGCGGGGCCCGGCCAGGGCGAGTTGCTCGAGCCCTACGTCGCCCGCTACTTCGATGCCATCGAGGGTGTCTGGTCTCGTCGATCCAGCGAGGTGGCGCAGACCGTCGTGATCGGGCTGTACCCCTCCTGGTCGATCAGTGAACAGTCACTCGCGGCCGCGGACGGGTTCCTGGAGGGCGAACTGCCTCCGGCACTCCGTCGCCTGGTGATCGAGGGACGGGCAGGCGTCGTCCGGGCTCTCGCAGCACGGGAGTTCGACGCGAGCTGATCGCTCCCGCACATACGACCAGGGCCGGTTGCTCCACCGCGAGGTGGAACAACCGGCCCTGGTCGTGAAAGCGCGCTCAGGTGGTGACCGCTAGGGACTGAGGATGGACGCAGCCATCACCCGCACGGAAGCGACGAGACCGTCGATCAGGTTGCCGTCGCGGAACGGCCCGAGGGCAGCCGTCACACCCAACTGCGCAACGCGGTCGGTCGCTCGGTTCGAGACTCGCTTACCGCTGCGAATCTCCAGGGCGTGCCGATTGGGGTCGACGGCGATCAGAATCGATCGAACAGCGTCGGGCGTGCCCGGAAACACCGATTCGACACCAGCGGCCGGATCGTCTCCGAGATCACCGATGTAGATGTTGAACCGAATCTTGGTCTGCCGAGTCGCCTCGGTCAGCGCGTCGTCGAGGGCCACCAGTTCCTGCGTCGCAAAAGGCAGGTGCTCGGGATTGACCGTTCCGAACTCGTGAGCAGCCGAGACGCGACCACTCGCCGTCACAGCAGCCCCGAACGGCAGGTCTTCTTCTTTGATGTCGCTGCGGACGAGTTCACCACTTGCCACTTGCAGCACCTCCGATCGAGTCGGCTGCGTCGGCATCGTGCGATCCGTGGCCTCCGAAGGGAGTCACCTCGTCCGTTGCGCTCCACAGCAATGGCTCGCGCGTCCACTCGTCCGTCAGTCGGTAGGGAGGAACATCCATACCGGGCTGCTTGTCGGTCAGGTAGGACAACGCGCCGATGAGTCCGATCACCGCAACCGGAATCACCCCGAAAATCAGCGTGGTCTCAAAAATGCTCACAGGGTGTGACGTTAGTCGACAATTGCGCGTCGGACCACGTCGGGGCCGGTGTTGTGACCGAAATGGTCACACAGGTCGACCGTCAGGCCGCACCCTCGCCGAGATACGCCAGCCAACTGGGGTCCAACTCCTTCGTCGTCGCCAACAGACGCCAGTGCGGACCCTTCGGAGGCACCAGCTGCGCGCGCAACGTCCACCCGATCTCACTGAGGAGTTTGTCGGCCTTGCGGTGATTGCACGACGCGCAACACGCGACGCAGTTCTCCCACGAGTGACCGCCTCCGCGGCTTCGCGGCACCACATGGTCGACAGTCTCGGCCTTGCTCCCGCAGTACGCGCACCGAAAGCGGTCGCGATGCATCAGCGCGGCGCGTGTCATGGGCACACGGGCCCGATACGGAACGCGAACGAAGGTCCGCAACCTGATCACCGACGGCACCTGCACCGAGAACCCGGCCGATCGAATGAACGGTCCTTCCGGATCGTCGTGCACCACGTCGGCCTTCCCACAAACGAGAAGAACCACCGCCCGGCGCATCGGAAGCGCGGTCAGTGGTTCGAATGTGGCGTTGAGGAGCAGCACACGGCGCTTGACCCACGCCGGTACGGCGTCGTCGCCCGTGGCATCGTGGGCCGTCGGCACCACGCGCAGCGGAGAAGCCCCCGAGGCCGTCTCACGCTGGTCGTGCGCGCTGCGGCCCTCAGTGGGCGGGAGTTGTCGGTGGCGATGTTGAGAGTTCTTCATGCGTTACTCCAGAAGCAGTCGGCGCCCGCGCATGGCTTGCGTGGAACACGATTCACAGTGGAACACGAATGCACCGCCCGCGCACAGGCTTTTTCTCCGCATTTCCTGTTGCCGATCGGTGAACATTTCGCATCCTCACGCTCGGCACGGCCGAACGACGCCGCCATGCGCTGCATGACTGGCGAGAATTCTGGGTCTCCGTAGACTTTTCGGGTGTCTGTATCAACCCTTCTGTCCGCATCACCCCTTTCCGAGCCGTCGCTTCTGCGGGAGCTCGACACCCGAGCCTTCGAGCTGACGGATACCGGACGCGACTGGCTGGTCGATCGGCCGCTGCAGGTCCTCGGTTATCTGGTCCTCGCCGTAGTGCTGCGCCTGTGTCTGCACCGGATGATCAACCGTTTCACCGACAACAGCAGCGGAAAATCGCCGATCCTGCTGCGACCGCTTCGCGACCGCTCGTCCGGCACCGTCAAGGGTGCAATCCTCAACGAGCGTCGCAAACAACGGGCCAGCACGATCGGCTCGGTGCTCAAGTCGGCCGTCTCGGTCATGATTCTCACCTGGTTCGTGCTCTCGGTTCTCGACGTCGTCGGCGTCAACGTGGCACCGTTCATCGCGTCTGCGGGCATCGTCGGTGTCGCACTCGGTTTCGGTGCCCAGAACCTGGTGCGAGACTTCCTGTCCGGAATCTTCATGCTGCTCGAGGATCAGTACGGAGTAGGCGACGTCGTCGACCTCGGTGAGGCCACCGGCACCGTCGAGAGCGTGGGTCTGCGGGTCACCACGATCAGAGATATCAACGGCACGGTGTGGTACTGCCGCAACGGCGAGGTTCTGCGCGTAGGCAATATGAGCCAGGGCTTCGCGGTCGCCGTTCTCGATCTCCCCATCTCGCACACGGCGAACATCGAGCACGCCTGCGAGGTGGCCGAACGCACCACTGCGTCGATGGTGAAGTCCGGCGACTTCGAGAACGACATCCTCGAACCGCCCGAGATGCTCGGAGTCAACGCGGTCAGCGCAGACACCGTCACCATCCGCATCACGATCAAAACGCGCCCCGGACGCCAGTGGGCCGTCCAGCGCCGCCTTCATCAGGACATCCTCGAGGCCTTCGACGACGCCGACATCAAAGCGCCGTATGCATTGGGACGTCCGGGTGGGGTCGCGGCCGACTCCGGCTCCTGAGGGACAATGAGCGGTGGACGCCGATCGAGAGCCTGCAGGAACGACGAGAAACAAGAGAGAGTGTGATGACCGAACCGCAGCAGACGTTCTACGACGCGGTCGGCGGTGCCGAGACGTTTCGGTTGCTCACGGCGAAGTTCTACGAAGAAGTCGCCAAGGACGAGATCGTTCGCCCGCTGTATCCCGAGGAGGATCTCGGACCGGCCGAACGGCGGATGCGAATGTTCCTCGAACAGTACTGGGGTGGTCCGCGGACCTACTCGGACGAACGTGGCCATCCTCGATTGCGGATGCGGCACAACCCGTTTCGAATCGGGCCGATCGAACGAGATGCATGGCTTCGATGCATGCACATCGCGATCGCGTCCATCGACCCGTCTGTGTTGGACGCTGCACACCGTGCGCAGCTCACCGATTACATGGACATGGCCGCGAATTCGATGGTGAACTCGGCTATCTGAGAAGGCGTGTGGTCACAGCGACCCGACGCGCTGCGGACTGGTGCCCCTGGACGTTCTGCGCTTGCTGACTCTGCTCCGCAGGGCACCGGCAAGCTTGAGCGCGAAGCTCACCGGCCGGGGCAGGTGTTGGCGGAGGATGGCGTGCTTGCGCACGTAGTTCTCCACGTGCCATTCGGTCCAGGTGCCCGCACGAAAGAGTGCCGCGTCTCCTGCGACCAGGGTGCGCGGTGCGTGATCGTCACTCGAGACAGTCACCGAACCGTCCATGATGTGCACGATCTCGTCGACTGCGAAGAACCAGCGGAACCGGCCGGCCGTGCAGTCCCAGACATTGGTGGTCGTTGTGCCGTCGATGCTCTTCGACCACTCGGCGACGCGTGCGTGCGGGTTCCCTTCGAGAATCCACGTCGGCTCGATGGGACTGTCGTCGAGCGCGATGTCTCCGAGCCGTACTGCTTCGATGGTCGACGTAGTCATGGCGTGGGTCGCGTCCTCACCGTCGGGCGCGGCTTGAAGCCGCTACTGGTTTCCGATGCAGAACATACAACACTTTCCAAAGCAACAGGCACGTGTCGGTCATGTGAATGAGCACAAAGCTTTACTCGACGTTGACCGGGAATGATCGGTCCGATCGACCCCAGCGCCCCTGAATCGTTACGCGGCCGGTCGTTTGGCACTATTGCCACTTGTGACCGATCCGATCGAGAGCTCCGAGTTGTTGTGGTGGCAGGACGCCGTCTTCTACCAGATCTATCCCCGGTCTTTCGCGGACTCCAACGGCGACGGGGTCGGTGACCTCGACGGTATTCGGGACAAGCTCGGCTACCTCGAATTGCTGGGGATCGACGCCGTCTGGATCGGCCCCATCACCCGATCACCGATGGCCGATCACGGATACGACGTGTCCGATCCCCGCGACATCGACCCACTGTTCGGAAATCTCGAGATCTTCGATGCACTGGTCGACGAGGCGCATGCTCGCGACATCAAGGTCACGATGGACCTGGTGCCCAACCACACCAGCGTCGAGCACCCGTGGTTCCGGTCGGCTCTGACGGCACCACGCGGAAGCGCCGAGCGTGCCCGCTACATCTTTCGCGACGGCCGCGGTGACGACGGTTCACAACCGCCGAACAACTGGCCGAGCATCTTCGGCGGCCCGGCGTGGACCCGCATCACCGAACCCGACGGCACCCCCGGGCAGTGGTACCTGCACATCTTCGCGCCCGAGCAACCGGATCTGAACTGGGACAACCCCGAAGTGTTCGAGGATTTCGCGCGCACATTGAGGTTCTGGCTCAACCGCGGCGTGGACGGATTCCGACTCGACGTGGCACACGGCATGGCCAAGCCAGCAGACCTGGCCGACATGAGTCTCGAACTGAACGCGCTGATGAAGAACGACGACGACGATCCTCGGTTCAACAATCCCCGCGTCCACGACCTCCACCGGCGCATCAGAACGGTCATGGACGAGTTTCCCGGAACGGTCACCGTCGGCGAGATCTGGGTACAGGACAATGTTCGGTTCTCCGAGTACATCAGGCCGGACGAGCTGCACCTGGGGTTCAATTTCCGTTTGGCCAGTGTCGATTTCGACGCCGAGACCATCCGTGACGCCATCTCCAACTCACTCGCCGCCGTCGAGCTCGTCGACGGCACTCCGACGTGGACGCTGTCCAACCACGACGTCGAACGTGAGGTCACCAGGTACGGCGGCGGGGACGTCGGCCGCACCCGCGCCCGCGCCATGATTCTGGTCGAATTAGCTCTTCCCGGAACGATCTTCGTCTACAACGGTGCCGAACTCGGGCTGCCCAACGTGCAACTGCCCGACAGCGCGCTCCAGGACCCGGTGTGGGAGCGCTCCGGGCACGCCGAACGGGGACGCGACGGCTGCCGGGTGCCGATGCCCTGGGAAGGACACGAACCCCCGTTCGGGTTCTCTTCCACCGACCGCACCTGGCTACCGATGCCCGGGGAGTGGGACGGACACACCGCCGAGGCGCAACTCGAAGACGTCGATTCCATGCTGAGCCTGTACCGCACGGCCTTCGAGCTCCGAGCTCTGCGTCCGGAATTCACCGGTGCCGGAATCGATTGGTACGGAGCGCCCCCCGGCTGCCTGGCGTTCCGTCGACGCGGAGGACTCATCTGCGCCCTGAACGCATCCGACGAGCCGATCCCCCTGCCCCCTGGCGAGTTACTCCTTGCCAGTGCCCCACTGGTGAACGGCCGACTCGACGCGAACGCCGCAGCCTGGCTCGTCTAGCGCTCCACCGTCAGCGACAGCTGGTGGCCGGCGCGGCGAACGTACACCGAACCGTAGCGGGCATCGAGGCGTAACCACACTGTGGATACGCGTACCCGAACCACCTCGTCGGCGGCGATCCGATCCGGATCGACGTCGATCGTCATGGGGTCACTGCCACTGTGGGGCACGAATCCCATTGCCGTCAAGGCAAATACGGTGCGCATCGAGATCGACACTTCGTCGACGTCGCCGGCCACGTGCAGCACCTCCTGTTCGAGCAGCGAACTCGGCGGGCCGTGGCTGCTACCGTGCTCCTTCGCCAGTGCCGCGCCGCGTTGCGCAAGCCCGACCAGCACCCGGGCAGGCACATCGTCGAGGTGCTCGAATCCGCCGTCCGGGGGCAGTGCTCCACGCCATGCGGAGTCCATCGAGAATCCCGGGTCCACCACGCCGTCATCCGCGTGCGGCAGCGCGGCAGCCAACACGTCG
Source organism: Rhodococcus sp. WWJCD1 (assembly GCF_002258735.1). Classification (NCBI taxonomy): domain Bacteria; kingdom Bacillati; phylum Actinomycetota; class Actinomycetes; order Mycobacteriales; family Nocardiaceae; genus Rhodococcus; species Rhodococcus sp. WWJCD1. Next base: position 120,884 of record NZ_NOXY01000026.1, on the reverse strand, counting down.
GCACCCGCGCACGTATCGTCGGGCACCACGGTACCGGTGACCACTCGCGCCGCCAGGGCATCGAATCCGGTGATCGCCCAACAGGACACGCCCCCGCCCGCACGCGTTCGCATGCGGATCACCGCCGCCTCGTCCAGTCGCAATGCCTTGGTGCAGAACGTCGCCAGATTCTCACGATCGACCGCTTCGGGAACGGTCAGTACGCGCTCATACACGCTGCCAGCTCACCAGAAACGCACGCTCTTCCGAGGTGAGCCGGCGCAGCCGCTGTGCATCGATATCGAAGGCTGCGATCTGCGTCGAGGCCACCACGGCCGCCGGAGTATCCAGCGATGCACCCCGCGCCCGCACCTCGTATCCCACGACGAAGTCCACTGCACGGACCGCATCGATCCACATGAAGACATCCAGTGGTCCGTCCTCGTGCCGAAGCTGGCCTCGATACTTCACGTGCAGATCCGCAATCACTGCTCCGTGGCGCAGATTTGCCGTCGGCCTGCCGTCCACCAACAGCCATGGGATGCGCGCCTCTTCGAGAAGCGTCACCATCCGGGCATGGTTGATGTGTTGGTAGACATCCATATCCGACCACCGCACGTCCACGGCGGCATGAAAGCCCACTCGCTCGGTTGCAGGTCGTTTGTCGGACAGATGGTCGTCGGGCACACTCACGTGGTCGTTTCCTCTTCTCGGTCGAGTGTCGCGGATTCCCTTGCTCCGGATTCGGGTCAGGGCATCATGTTGCGGACCTGGCGGGCGGCAACCGACAGCGTTGCCAAGTCCAGGGTTCCCGACTCGGCGATCTCGGTCAACGCAGCACGCGACCTCGCCAGGCGGGAGGAATTGGTCGATTCCCATTCCGCGATCTTTTCTGCCACCGACTCGTCCGGTTCCCCGCCGGCCAGCACCGCCTGCGTGATTCCTCTCAGCGAGGAATACAGGTCGTCGCGAAGAGCCAAGCGCGCCAACGAGTGCCAACGATCTCCGCGGGCCAGTTTGGAGACGGCCGACAGCAGCCAGTCGATTCCGATGTGCGCATCGAGAGCGAAGTAGAGCTCGGCTACCTCGGCTCCGTCTCGATCGACGATGTCCGCGATATCGATGATGTCGAGTAGGCAGTACACGTCGAGCAGGCCGTAGATGCGCCGGGCCAGCCCGGCCGGTGCACCTCGTTCGATCGCGGCTGCCGACCGCGCGTCCAGATCACTGGCCTGGTGCCCGGAGATCCACGTGGACACCGACGGTTGCAGGGCCCGAACCTGACCGGCGTACCGACTGATCTCCGCTCCGACAGCCAGAGGCTGTGGGCGGTTGGCGAGCAGCCAGCGCGACACACGGTCGAGCATGCGACGCGATTCGAGCAGCAATTCGGCCGAGACTGCGGTCGGCACATCCGCGGCACGGATGGAATTCCACACCTCGTCGAGTCCGAAAATCTCGGTGGCGGCGGCGAACGCCCGAATGGCGTCGGTGCCCGCCGCACCGGAATCCTCGGTCAGCCTGTAGGGAAACGTGATTCCGCCGCAATCGATGGCCTCGTTCGCCAGTGTCGTCGCCACCAGCTGACGCCGGAGCGGATGCGCCTTGATCGACTCGGCGTACGGCTCCCGCAGTGGTTCGGGGAAGTACTTGGGCAACCGCGGAGCGAAGACGTCGCTGTCGGGGAGCTCGCTGTCGAGCAGCTCCGCTTCCAACGCCAGTTTCACATGCGCCATCAAGGTGGCGAGTTCCGGCGACGTCAGTCCTCGACCGTCCTGCTTTCGTCGTCGTAGATCGGCCTCGATCGGCAGGGCCTCGAGCTCACGGTCGAGTCCCCGACGTACTTCCAGATCCTCGATCACTCGACTGTGCACGGTGACGAGACTGGGCGCATCGAACCTGGACGTGCCGAGCAGCTCGTTCTGCATGATGTTGTCCCACAACACCAGTCGACCCACCTCGTCGGTCATGGACGCGAGCAACTCGTCCCTGTCCTCACGTGCCAGGTTCCCGTTGGTGATGGCTGTCTCCAGCAGGATCTTGATGTTGACCTCGTGGTCGGAGCAGTCGACGCCCGCGGAGTTGTCGACGGCGTCGGTGTTGATCTTGCCGCCGGCTGCGGCGTATTCGATACGCCCCAGTGCGGTGGCACCGAGGTTGCCACCCTCCCCCACGACGGCCGCTCGTACATCGCTCCCGTCGACGCGAACCGCGTCGTTGGCCTTGTCGCCCACCTCGGCGTTGGTCTCGGTGGATGCCTTGATGTAGGTGCCGATTCCGCCGTTCCACAGCAGATCGGCGGGAGCCTTCAGGATTGCGTTCACCAATTCCGGCGGAGACAACGACTCGACCGAGTCCCCCAGCCCGAGCGCCGTACGTGCTGCCGCGCTGATGGGAACCGACTTGCGCGTCCGCTCCCACACTCCGCCGCCCTCGCTGATCAGCGACGTGTCGTAGTCCGCCCACGACGACCTCGGCAGCGCGAAGAGACGCTCTCGCTCGGCGAACGACGACTCCCGCTCCGGGTTGGGATCGAGAAAGATGTGCCGATGATCGAAGGCGGCGAGCAGGCGAATGTGTCGGCTCAACAGCATGCCGTTACCGAACACGTCCCCACTCATGTCACCGACACCGACGACGGTGAAATCCTGACTCTGCGTGTCGATTCCGAGCTCACGGAAGTGTCGCTTGACGCTTTCCCACGCGCCCTTGGCCGTGATACCCATGGCCTTGTGGTCGTAGCCCGCCGACCCACCGGAGGCAAAGGCGTCGCCGAGCCAGAAGCCGTATTGCGCGGCAACGTCGTTGGCCATGTCGGAGAACGTCGCGGTGCCCTTGTCTGCGGCGACGACGAGGTAGGTGTCGTCTCCGTCTCGGCGCACGACGCCCTCGGGTACCGACACCGAACCTGTTGCACGATCGAGATTGTCGGTGATGTCGAGCAGCCCGGCGATGAACAACCGATAGCAGGCCTTGCCTTCCTCGGCGTATGCCTGGCGATCTCGATCGGCATCACCGGTGACCACCGGCGGACGTTTGACGACGAATCCGCCCTTGGCACCGACCGGGACGATGACGGCGTTCTTGACCATTTGCGCTTTCGCCAGCCCGAGAATCTCCGTGCGGAAGTCCTCACGTCGATCCGACCAGCGCAGGCCGCCGCGGGCCACGGCACCGAACCGTAGGTGCACTCCCTCGACGCGGGGCGAGTAGACGAAGATCTCGAATTTCGGCTTCGGCTTGGGCAATTCGGCGATCGACTGCGGGTCGAACTTGAGCGAGAGGTACTGACGACGGCCGCCGTCGGCTCCCATCACGAAATAGTTGGTGCGTAGTGTCGCGCGGATCAGCTCGAACATGCTGCGCAGAATGCGGTCGGCGTCGAGGCTGACGACCTGGTCGATCAGCTCCCCCAGCTGGGTGCCGATCGCCTGCGCGTTCTCCTCCGAGCTCACCTCGGGGTCGAACTGCGCCTCGAACAGACCGACGAGCAACCGCGCCGTGCGCGGATGCGTCAGCAGTACACCTTCGATGTTGAACTGACTGTAGGGAAAACCGGCCTGGCGCAAGTACTTCGCGTACGCACGCAACACCACTGCCTGCCGCCAGTGCAGGCCGGCACGCATCACCAGTTCGTTGAACCGGTCTGCCTCGGCCTGACCGCTCCACACTGCTGCGAATGCATCGGTGAAGCGGTGCTGAACTCGGCTCTCACGATCGGCGGTACCCGCTTCGGACAGCTCTGCGTCGATGTCGCCGTCGATTGCCGAACGCAGCATCTCTCGCGAAGCAGACAGCCCGAAATCGTAAATCCAGCAGGACATTCCGTCCGGTCGCACCACCGGGTACGGACGTTCGTCGTCCACCTCGACACCGAGGCTCTGCAGGATGGGCAACACCTGAGACAACGAGACGCCCGCGCCACCGATGTACAGCGAGAAACGCCAGCTCCCCACCGCGGACTGCTCGTTGCGATAGAGCTGCATATCGATCGACTCGTCGCCGAGCGCTTCGAGGCGAGCAATGTCGGTCACGGCCCTTGCCGGACTGAAGTCCTGCTTGTAGGCCTCCGGGAACGCATCGGTGTACCGCTGAATCCGCAGTGGATCGACCGTACGGTCGAGGGAGACGGCGTCGCCGAGCGAATCTTCCCAGGTTCTGGTGGTCTCGGTGAGAGCCGTCTCGATCCGGGTGATGTCCTCGGCCGACAGTTCGGTCGCCGCAGTCCCGGGTGCCCGACGCACGGTGACGTGCAACAGTGCCAGATCCGATTCCGTCACGCGCGCCGTGTAATCGAGCGAAGTTCCGCCGAGTTCGCGGAGCAATCGATCCTGGATGGCCAGGCGGACACGGGTGGTGTACCGATCTCGCGGCAGATACACCAGGGCGGAGACGAACGAGCCGCTGGCGTCGGGCCGGACGAACAGCTTGACCTTGCGCCGACGGCCGAGCGCAAGCACGGCACTCGCCGTCTCGAACAGCCACGACGCCGTGGTGGCGAACAGTTCCGAGCGCGGCATCGATTGCAGCACTTCGAGCATGGCCTGACCCGAGAACGATCCGAGATCGTGGCCTGCGCGGGAGATCACCGAGCGCACCCGCCGCTCGATGACCGGAATATCGAGTACGTTCTCGTGCAGCGCAGTCACGGTGAAGACGCCGACAAAGCGATGTTCGGCGGAATCGTCGTCGTCGAGAACACTCACGAAGTAGGGGTAGACGGCACGATGCACCGTGGCCGGGCTTGCTCCTTGGGTCAACGTCACCAGATCGCGCTGTCCCACATGTTCGGGGCCGTCCACGTGGTGCACCGAGTCGCGTAGGACCCCGAGGCTGCTCGACTCGTCGCCGGTCGCTGTCCGGTCGCCGTCGACCTGATCGATGCGGTACCGCCGGTAGCCGAGCAGCGTGTAGTGGCCGTCGCCGAGCCAGCGCAGCAACGCTGCTGCGTCGCGATGTTCCACGGCACTGCCGGTATCGGAAGCGTCGGAATCCGCAGCGTCGGCCCGCTGAGCAACCTCGTCCAGGCGATCGGCGACCTCTGCCTGTACTCGACGCATTCGATCGGTGTCGCCGACGACCTGTCGAACGTCGGCGAGTACGCGGCTCGCCTCCGACTCGAGCCGGGCAACCGCATCTTCGGAGGTGGAGGGATGGAGCTGAACGTGGATCCAGGACTCGTGCGATCCGCTCGAGTTCAGGCCCGTCAGCACGCCGTCGGCCTCGCGAACGACCGACAGAATCGGGTGGACAACGTCGGTGTACTCGATGCCGAGACGGGCAAGAAGCGAAATGATCGATTCGACGAGGAGCGGCATGTCGTCCGTGACGATCTGCAGGTAGCTTCCGGCGGCCTGCTGCGCTGCCGAACCCGACTCACTCGGTCGGTGAACGGCCACGTTCGCCGTCTCCGGCCGACGCTGGGCCGCGAGCCGGACGTGCCGGCGGAACGACGTGATGTCGGGCGCGTGTGCAGACGCCCCGACGGCGGTGGTGTCCACGTGCTCGAAGTACTCGGCGCGCAGCTTCTCCAGCTCGCTCAGAAGTCGGTCGTCGAGCCCGTCGGCCCAGGCGTTGTCGGTCAGGTCCAGCGAGCGCGGCATGGTGTTCGAGTACTCCCTCGTGAGGATTTTTCCCGACGCCCGCCGATCGCCGGTCGTCGATGACTCCTCGACCTTAGTGTCGATGACTCGATTACCGCAGTGACCTTGCAGACCCAGCGCGGCGAACTATTCCGGGGACTCGATTCCGGCGACGAGATACTCCGTGAGGAGACGTCGCTCGTCCTCGCTCAGAGCACGAGACGAGGAGGTTGCGAGATCGAAGGCGACCATCAGCGCCTCCGCCCTCGCGCAGACCGTTCCATCGCGGTCGGTGACCACATGCTCGACGCCGTACGAGGTGTTCCCGATCCGAGTGACCCACAGTTCGATCGTCAACGGTCCCGAGTCGTCGAGTATCGGATGCAGAAAATCGGTGGTGAGCTTACGAACCACCGCTGCGCCCCGTGGCCCCGAACCTCCCAAGACCGCGTTCAGGAACTGAACGCGGCCTTCCTGGAGGTATTCGACGAACCTGGTGTTGTTGACGTGGCCGAGGCGATCGGAATCTCCCCACCGCACCTGAAGAGTGCAGGTGAAGGTCTTTCCCGACATGTCAGTCCCTGGTCAGCTTTCGGTGTGTGACGCGATGCGGACGCGCCGCGTCGGGCCCGAGACGCTCGACCTTGTTGGCCTCGTAGCCCTCGAAGTTGCCCTCGTACCAGTACCACGCTGCCTCGTTGTCGCCGAAGCCACCTTCCCACGCCAGGATGTGCGTGCAGGTGCGGTCGAGGAACCAGCGATCGTGCGAGATGACCACGGCACAACCGGGGAATTCCTCGAGCGCGTTCTCGAGCGATCCGAGCGTTTCGACGTCGAGGTCGTTGGTCGGCTCGTCGAGCAGGATCAGGTTGCCGCCCTGCTTGAGCGTCATCGCCAGGTTCAGACGGTTCCGCTCACCACCGGAGAGCACTCCGGCAGGCTTCTGCTGATCGTGGCCCTTGAATCCGAACGAGCTGATGTACGCGCGGGACGGAAACTCGGAGCTGCCGACGGTGATGAAGTCCAGTCCGTCGGAGACCGTTTCCCAGACCGTCTTCTTCGAGTCGATGCCCGAGCGGTTCTGGTCGACGTAGCTGAGCTTGACGGTCTGACCGATCTTCACCTCTCCGCCGTCCGGCTCCTCGAGCCCGACGATGGTCTTGAACAGCGTCGTCTTACCGACACCGTTGGGGCCGATGACGCCGACGATGCCGTTGCGGGGCAACGTGAACGACAGATCCTTGATCAGCACGCGGCCGTCGAAGCCCTTGTCGAGGCTCTTGACCTCGACCACGACGTCGCCCAGGCGCGGCGGGTTCGGTATCTGGATCTCGTCGAAGTCGAGCTTCCTGGTCTTCTCCGCCTCGGCCACCATCTCGTCGTAGCGAGCCAGACGAGACTTGCTCTTGGCTTGACGAGCCTTGGCACCGGAGCGAACCCAGGCCAGTTCGTCCTTGAGCCTCTTCTGCAGCTTCTGGTCCTTCTTGCCCGAAACCTCGAGACGCTCGGCCTTCTTCTCCAAGTAGGTGGAGTAGTTGCCCTCGTACGGGTACAGGTGGCCGCGGTCGACCTCGGCGATCCACTGCGCGACGTGATCGAGGAAGTACCGATCGTGGGTCACGGCGAGAATGGCCCCGGCGTAGGCGGCCAAGTGCTGCTCTAGCCACAGCACGCTTTCGGCGTCGAGGTGGTTGGTCGGCTCGTCGAGCAGCAGCAGGTCGGGCTTGCTCAGGAGCAACTTGCACAGCGCCACACGGCGCTTCTCGCCACCGGAGAGGTTGGTGACGGGTGACTCGGGCGGCGGGCAGCGGAGTGCGTCCATCGCCTGCTCGAGCTGAGAGTCGATCTCCCAGGCATCGGCGTGGTCGAGCTTCTCCTGCAGCTCGCCCATCTCCTCCATCAGTTCGTCGGAGTAGTCGGTGGCCATCAGCTCGGCGATCTCGTTGTAGCGCTTGAGCTGGACCATCGTTTCGCCGAGACCGTCCTCGACGTTCTCGCGAACGGTCTTGGTGTCGTCGAGAACCGGCTCCTGCATGAGGATGCCGACCGATGCACCGGGAGCGAGGAACGCCTCACCGTTTCCGGGCTGATCGATTCCCGCCATGATCTTGAGGATGCTGGACTTACCGGCGCCGTTGGGGCCGACGACGCCGATCTTCGCTCCCGGATAGAAGCTCATCGTCACGTCGTCGAGGATGACTTTGTCGCCGTGCGCCTTGCGCACCTTCTTCATGGTGTAAATGAATTCAGCCATGAGGCCCAGCTTATCGGTGCGAGCGCGTCCGAACACCATCGCCCGAGAACGTGCCGAGCCCGCATCCGCCGTCCACACTCGATCGCAGCTTCCGTTGCAGCGTGGACGGCGGATGCCGGCAGTCGTTCAGGCAGGTACCGACTCTCGAACGTCCTCGTCGATCGATTCGCGGTCCGCCATCGACTCCCCATCGCGGTCGAGGGGTTCCGCCGCTCCCGGATCTCCGTCCGTCGCCGCCTCGGGCACCACTGCTTTGGTCCGATGGATCGAGACGTTGCACCGCGCGAGGTCCGGTCCGACCGCGCTGGCGCTCATCTCGAGATCGGCGCGCTCGACTCCGTCCCGATTGGTGTATTCGTTGGTTCGCAACTGTCCGTAGGCGATGATCGGATCGCCCTTCATCAGCGAGGCCCCGACGCCGCGCACCAGACGGCGCCAGCACGTGACCGTCAGGTAGAGGGTTCCGCCGTCGGTCCATTCACCCGTGTTGCGGTCCTGACGCCGAGCGTTGCTGGCCATCCGAAAGCTGAGGACTTCGTCGCCGGTGGGTGTCGACCGCTTGACGGGGTTGGTGATGACTGTGCCGACCACGGCGCATTGTGCTTCGTACATGGTTCTCTGCCCTCTCGATTGGAGTATCGCGTGATTGCGATCGAATTCGAGACTGCTACGCGCAGGACGTCCGTGGTGAACGTGTTCGCAAAATGTGGACAGACGCGTGCCCTGTGGATGAACGGCCCGGATCGGGGCTCGTCGGACCCCAGAATGTCGGTTCGCTGTGCTAGTCCGGAATTTCCACGTACATGTGCCCGCTGCGTACCGGGGCCACGCGTCCAGCTGTGAGCGAAGCAACAAGTGTCGCAACCGAATCGGCGTCCGCGGCCGCGACGGTCAGGACCGCGCGGGCTGCATAGGAAGTCCCCACCACGAGCACTCCGTGCCCGCGAAGTTCCGATTCGACTCGACCGACCTCGGCGTGATCGAGTTCGAGGGTCAGTATCTCGCGTCGCTCCCGGATGAGAAATGCCGCGCCGATCAGCGCCTCGGTCACCGCGCCGGAATAGGCGCGGGCCAGACCACCGGTGCCGAGCTTGGTTCCACCGAAATATCTGCTGACCACTGCGACGACGTTCGTCAGGTGGTGTCCACGCAGCACCTCGAGCATCGGCATCCCTGCCGTGCCACCGGGTTCACCGTCGTCGTTGGACCGCTCGATGCGTTGATCGGTGGACGACGCGTCGACAACGAACGCCGAACAGTGATGCCCAGCAGCAGGATCGGCCTTGCGGGCGCGTTCGATCAGCACTCGCGCGTCTGCTTCGGTGGCAGCACGATCTACGACCGCGACGAAGCGAGATTTCTTGATCTCGATCTCGCACTCGACGCGCCCCGCGATGGTCCGCAGTGGGATCACCGGGTCTCACTCATGCAGCCACACTGTCCACGACATCGTCTGCGGCTCGAACCAATTGGGCGTACATGCCGCCCTGCTCCAACAGGGACTCGTGGCTTCCGACTTCACGCACGACCCCGTGATCGAGTACTGCGATGCGATCCGCGGAACGCACCGTCGACAGTCGATGCGCGATGAGGATGGTCGTTCGACCGTCCATCAGACCGTCGAGAGCTGTTTGCACTGCACGTTCGGTGCGGTTGTCGAGGGCACTGGTCGCTTCGTCGAGCACCAGAATCGGCGGGTTCCGCAAGACGGTGCGCGCGATCGCGATCCGCTGCTTCTCGCCACCCGAGAACCGGTATCCGCGCTCACCGACCATCGTGTCGTAGCCGTCGTCGAGTCCATCGATGAAATCGTGGATCTGCGCCGTTCGGGCGGCCGCGAAAATCTCCTCGTCGGAGGCATCGGGTTTGGCGAACCGCAGATTCTCCCTGATGGTGGCGTGGAACAGGTATGTCTCCTGTGAGACGACGCCGACCAGGTCGGCGATGTTCTCCGACGCCATCTCCCGCAGATCGATGCCGTCGATGGTCACCGATCCGGACGTCGGATCATGCAGTCGCGCAACGAGATAGCCCAGTGTCGTCTTGCCCGATCCGGTGGCACCGACCAGGGCGAGAGTGCTTCCGGCCGGGACCTCGAGGTCGATGTCGCTCAAGGTCGGAGCTGTCGCCGCGGCATAGGTGAAATCGACGCCGCTGAAGGCGACGTCGCCGTGCACGGCCTCACGGGGCAGCGCCACCGGATGCGCCGGCTCGGCTACGTCGATCGGCAGATCGAGGTACTCGAACACCCGCCCGAACAGGGCGAGCGAGGCCTGCACCTCGACTCCGGTGTTGAGCAATTGCATGGTGGGCCGGAACAATTGAGTTTGCAGAGCGGTGAAGGCGACCAGAGTTCCGATCGTCAACGCGCTCCCCTGGCCGATGGTGATGCCGGCGAACCAGTACACCAGGGCAGGCATGACCGCGAAGCTGATCTGGATGGTGGCCATCCGCCACTTTCCTGCCATCATCGCTGCGAGCTCGACGCCGGCCACTTCGTGGGATCGATCGGCGAACTTCTGGGTCAGCACCTGTGCGGAACCCGTGGTCTTACCCAGCAGAATGCCGCTGACAGAGAGGGATTCCTCGATCTGCACCGAGAGGTCGCTGAGCAGCTTCTGCCGCTTTGTCGAAATTTTGCGACGCTCGTCGCCGATGCGGCGGGCGACCCGAACGAAAACGGGCAGGATGATCAACGAAAAGGTCGCGAGCTTCCAGTCGAGCAGGAAGAGTGCGATCACCGTCGCGACGACGGTGGTCGCGTTCTGAGCGATGGACGTCGCGGTGTTGGTGACGACCGATTGCATACCGCCGATGTCGTTGGCGATACGCGATTGCACCTCACCGGTGCGCGTGCGAGCGAAGAATCCGAGGGACTGCCGCTGCAGGTGCGAGTAGACCTGTACGCGGAGGTCGTGCATGAGTTGCTGGCCGACGCCGTTGGACATCCAGGTCTGTACGACGCCGAGGGTGTTGGTGGCGACTGCAACTGCGATCATGCCGAGCGCGATGAGAGTGACGAGAGTGACGTCACGGTCGGGGATCGCATGATCGAGGAGTTCGCGAAGGAGTAAGGGAGAGGCGAGCGCGATGATCGCACTGGCCACGATGATCGCACTGACGATGGCGATCTTGCGCCGATAGGGCGTGAACAGAGCCAGGACTCGACTGACGGGTGCTGGATCGGATGCGGGAAGAGAACGTTCGGGTCGGCTTTCCAAGTAGACCTCCGGGGAAGTTGACGAGCAGGGTCACTGAAGCAGTATGCAGAGGTTACCTCACTATGAGGTTGCGAGCAACCCTCGCTATGATCCGTTCCATGGATCCCGGACATTCGACCAATCTGAGCGAAAGTTTCATGGCTGTCGCCCGGCGCATCCGGCGCAGCCATATGAGTGCGCTCGAACCATTCGGACTCAATCCCTCACAGAGCCGGGCTCTGCACGTCCTGGCCCGCGAGCCGGAATCGATGCGTCTGCGCGATCTCGCCGAACACCTCCGCATCGTGGCGCGATCGGCCACCGACATCGTCGACTCGCTCGAAGCGGCGCAGCTGGTGATGCGGCAGCCGGATCCGAGTGATCGGCGGGCCGTGCTGGTGACGCTGACCGATACCGGTCGCGCACTGCTGGACCGGATCGACGACGCGCGTCGTCAGGTGTCGTCCGAGATGTTCGACGGCCTCGAGTCGGCCGAACGCGTCGAGCTGAATCGACTACTCGGCAAAATTGCCGAGAGCGACTGACCCCGTTCGGTCAGCGTCCGCCCGTCTGATCTCGTCGGGCGAGCTCGGCGAACATCGCATTGTGGGCCGCCAATTCGGCGTCGTGATCCCGCTCGGCGGCGCGGTCGCCGCGCCTGGCATCTCTGTCATCGCTCCGAGACCACTGGATCAGCAGCGCCAACATGACAAGCACCAGCGGAACTTCGCCGGTTGCCCAGGCGATCCCGCCGCCGAGCTTCTGATCTCCGAGCAGGTCGGAGTTCCAATCCAGTCCGAGGGTCCGATAGAACCAGGCACCCATGACGGTGTTCATGCTCATCAGGGCCACCCCGAAGAACGCGTGGAACGGCAGTGATCCGAACACGACCGCCAGCTTCGTGACCGGCGCGATCTTGCGCGGCGACGGATCGACGCCGATGACCGTCCAGTAGAACAGGTAGCCGCTGAGTACGAAGTGCAGATTCATCAGCAGGTGCGCGCCGTGACTGTCCAGCACGGCTCCGAATATCCCGCCGAGGTACAGCACGTAGAAGCCGCCGACGAAGATCAACGCCGCCACGAGTGGGTGAGTCACGAACTGCGAAATGCGACTGTGCAGGCCGAGCAGCAACCACTCGCGCATTCCGGGGACACCGTCCTTGCCTGCTGCGGGCAGGACTCGCAACGCCAACGTCAGTGCCCCGCCGAGCGCGAGGAGGACAGGTGCCAGCATCGAGAGCATCATGTGTCCGGTCATGTGCACGCTGAACACCGCGGTGGAGTAGCGACCGATTCCCGAGGACGTGCTGATCAGCAACGTGAGGCAGCCGAGGATCCAGGCGACGGTTCGTCCCACCGGCCACGCGTCTCCGCGCAGCCGCAGACGACGAACGCCGATCAGGTACACCACGGCCATCACGATTGCGGCGGTGCCGAAGATGAGGTCGAAGCGCCAGTCGAAGGCCATCCGTGCGAACGTGGGCGGTCCGCTCAGGTCGTATCCGAGTGCCGCCTCCGCGGGTGTGAGGTTGGGATCGATCTCGGCCGGCGGAGGTGTGCGCCCGAGCCCGACGGCCAGGCCGATGGTCGCGGCGAGAACGAGCACCTCGGCCCCGGCGAATCGAAGCAGCGGTCCGCGTGCAGTGGGGTCGGCGACCAGCGCGGGCAGCGCCCGACGACGCTGCATCCATCCGAATCCGCCGAGCACGATCAACGCGACGATCTTCCCCACGATCAACAAGCCGTAGGTGGTGGTGAACAGGTCGGCGATCGAGACCCGAACCAGCGCGTTGATGACGCCGCTGATACCCATGACGACGAAGCAGATGCCGGCGATGGTGGAGAACCGGCGCGCCGCGACGTCGGAGTGCGCGCCTCCCCTGCGTACGTGCGCCAGCAACGCGAACAGCCCGCCTGCCCACAGTGATGCAGCACCGAGGTGCAGGATCAGGCTGTTGGTCGCGACATCGTGCGACCCGCCCGCCGACGAGTGGCCGCTCAAGGCGATCGGGAGCAGCGTCGCAAGGGAGAACCCGAGCAGCGCGGGGGTCCAGGACCACCGCAACACCGTGCGCGAGAAGATCGCCAGCACCACGGCCATGATCGCCGTCCAACGCCACGCACTGGCAATCTCGACTTGATCGAGCGCGATCCACAGGTTCGCCGGCTTGATGGCCTCTGTGAACGGCTGGCCTGAGGTGTCGGACAACGTCAGGGGCACGAGGAGAAGCGAGCACACAGCCCAGACGATGGATGCGACCGAGCCGGTGCGCACCGCCCGGTAGCCGTCGACATCGAGGACGCCGTTCTTCTGCGGCGGCACCAGAAACGCTGCCAGCAGGAAGGACCCGATGGCGATGACGGCCGCGATCTCGCCGATCGCCCGCAGAGCAGGCAGACCGTAGGTGGTGGCCGGGCCCGGGTCCGGGATTCCGAGCAACACCAATGCATCGGACGCGGAGAGCATCACGATGAGGGCGGCCACCACACCGGCGATGACGCCGGCAGTGACGAACACCGTTGTGGTGGCCGAACGCGGTTCCCCGTCGGTCCGCACATCGTCCGCCGAGAGTTCAGCGGTCGAGGGTTCGGTCTTCTCGAGATCCGGTGTTGCCATACCACCAGAGTAGGAGGTGATCGGCGATACTCGAAAGGCGAGTCCTACACAGCGTCGTACTTACCCCCGCGCCCGTCCTCGATCGCGTCGTGATGAATGCGACCGTGTCGGGCCCGCAGCGGTTCCCCGGTGCCGCCCCAGCGGCGTGCGATGATCTCCGCCGCGATCGATACCGCGGTCTCCTGAGGCGTACGTGCACCGAGATCGAGACCGATCGGACTGGCCAGCCGGGAGAGTTCGGACTCGGTCAGCCCCGCTGCGCGCAACCGAGCCATGCGGTCGTCATGAGTACGGCGTGAGCCCATCGCACCGACGAAAGCCAGGCTCGGCAGGCGCAACGCGACCTCGAGCAGTGGCACATCGAACTTGGGGTCGTGGGTGAGCACACAGACAACAGTGCGCGCGTCCAACTCCCCCGCCGACCACTGCTCCGTCAGGTAGTCGTGCGGCCAGGCGACGACGACCTGTTCGGCGGCGGGAAATCGCTGCGGGGTGGCGAAGACTGCACGCGCATCGCAGACGGTGACGCGGTAGCCGAGGAAAACGCCCTGCTGCGCCACCGCGGCGGCGAAATCGATGGCCCCGAACACCAGCATTCGGGGCGGCGGTGCATGGCTGGACACGAACACCTCCATGCCCTCACCTCGTCGCTGACCGTCGGGACCGTACGTCAGGACGGCCGAACGTCCGGATGCCAGAAGCCCTTTCGCGTCGTCAGCGATGGCTGCGTCGGCCCGCGCACTGCCGAGCGAGCCACGGGTGCCCTCCTCTCCGACGACCATCCTTCGGCCGATGCGTTCCGGATCGGTGTGCGACACCACGGTCGCCACCGCGACGGGAATGTTGTCGCGCACGTCCGCCACGACCGAGTCGAGTTCCGGGAACGTCTGCCGGGAGAACACTTCGACGAAGACGTCGAGTGTTCCGCCGCAGGTGAGCCCGACGGCAAAAGCATCGTCGTCGGACACTCCGTATCGAGTGAGAACCGGAGTTCCGGTGCGCAGGACGTCCTGTGCGAGTTCGTAGACCGAGCCTTCGACGCAGCCGCCCGACACCGACCCGGCAACCGTGCCGTCCGCGCCGACCAGCATGGCCGCTCCGGCGGGACGCGGTGCAGAATCGAACGTGCGGATCACGGTTGCCACCGCTGCGATGTCGTCGGACTTCCATGCGCTCATCGCGTCGTCGAGGATGTCGTGCATCGAACCTCCTTCGACATGCTTCGGAACGTTTCCGAGACCTTTGCTTTCCCGCCACGGCCGTCGCCCAACCCATGCCTGCGCGATCGACGTATACGGAAAGGTACACTCGTCAACCGTGCTCGAGCGGGTTTGCCCGTACGTGCCAGCCTCCGTAGCTCAGGGGATAGAGCAAGGGCCTTCTAATCCCTTGGTCGCAGGTTCGAATCCTGCCGGGGGCACACTCTGACCAGTCGAAATGCACATCGCACTTTCGGTTCGCCGCGACCGATCCCAGCGAAGTCACTGGGTGACCGACGCGCGCCACAGCCCGACCATGGCATCCACCAGATCCGTCCCGAAGCCCGTCCACTCGCGGGGGTTGCTTCGCTCTCGCTCAGCGCTCATGTGGACCATCAGCTGCCTCACCATGTCTCCGCGCGTCCTGCGCACCGATTCCGGGAGATCGCCGACGCAGCTCCGCACTCCCTCCAGAATCCCACGTAGGGCAGGCGATTCCAGTGCGGTCTCGTAGACCAGTCCGCGCAGTGTCGGATCCGTCATCACCTGCGCACTGAACCGAGCGTAGGACGAGGACTCACCGATCGATGCGAGATGCTCGATGTAGGGAAGGACGAGGCACGACACCCAGTCACGAAGATCGGTAGACCCCTCGACCTCCGTCAGCATCCGGACGCGGCGCTCTTCGATAGGCCGCGCATGTTTCTCGACGATGGCCAGTACCAGGTCGTCCTTGGTCCCGAAGTGGTAGCCGACGGCCGAACTGTTCCGCTGTCCTGCACTCTCGCTGACCTGACGATTGGACACCGTGAACACGCCACGCTCGGCGAACAGCCGTTCGGCGGCCACCAGGATCACTTCGCGTGTGTCGTCGCTGTGCATGTGCACCCTTCCGTTTGCCATGTTCAATCACATGACTTAACTTATTTAAGTCAGCCGGTTTAAATACTTTACCAACCAATTACCAGAGGAGCGGCATGTCTGCAATTTCACCCGACGACACGGCACCGAAAACCCTCGGCACGAACGGGATTGTTGCAGTCCTGGCGTTTGCCGGCATCGTCGTCGCATTGATGCAAACACTCGTCATTCCGATCATTCCGCAGCTGCCGACACTGCTGAACGCCTCTGCAGCGAACACCGCGTGGGTCGTGACGGCAACGCTTCTGGCCGGCGCGGTTGCCGTCCCGGTGATGGGTCGCCTCGGCGACATGTTCGGCAAACGCCGCCTACTCCTGGTCGGACTCGCCCTTCTCGTGCTCGGTTCTGTCGTCGGTGCGCTCAGTGACACCGTCCTGCCCCTCATCGTCGGCCGGGTACTCCAGGGTCTCGCGTCGGGTGTGATCCCCCTCGGCATAAGCGTGATGCGCGACGTCCTACCCCGAGAGAAACTCGCCGGTTCCGTCGCTCTCATGAGCGCCTCGCTCGGAGTCGGCGGCGCGCTCGGCCTGCCGGCCGCCGCGTTGATCGCGGAGTACGCCGACTGGCACTTCCTGTTCTGGACGTCGGCCGCTCTCGGCGTCGTCGTTACCGTTCTCGTCGTTCTTGTCGTCCCCGAATCGACGGTACGAGCAGGGGGCAGCTTCGACTTCCCCGGTGCCGCGGCACTGTCGATCGCGCTCGTGTCGTTGCTTCTCGCGATATCGAAGGGTTCGAGTTGGGGCTGGACCAGCGGAACGACGATGGGGATGCTCGCGCTCTCCCTCGCTGCGTTTCTGTTCTGGGGTTGGTGGGAGCTACGCACACCGCTACCCCTCGTCGACCTCCGAGTGACCATGCGGCGCCAGATCCTGTTCACGAACCTGTCTTCGATCGCCATCGGATTCGCTTTGTTCGCAATGTCTCTGGTCTTCCCTCAGGTTCTGCAACTGCCCACCGAGACCGGATACGGACTGGGCCAGTCGATTCTCGCCGCGGGTTTGGTCATGGCCCCCTCGGGCATCGTCATGATGTTCGTCGCGCCGCTGTCGGCCCGCATCACCACTACGCGCGGACCGAAGACGACACTGATGCTGGGTGCTGCGGTGATCGCGGCCGGCTACCTCGTCGGTGCTGTCACGCTCGGTGCCGTCTGGCTCCTGGTCCTGATCTCGTTGGTGATCGGCGCAGGCATCGGCCTGGCGTACGGCGCGATGCCTGCACTCATCATGGGCGCGGTCCCGGCGTCGGAAACCGGGGCAGCCAACAGCTTCAACACGCTGATGCGTTCTCTCGGAACATCGTTCGCCAGCGCGGTCGCCGGCGTCATTCTGGCTCAGCTCACCGTCAGTGCCGGCGGCCGGGAGATTCCGTCGGAAGCGGCTTTCCACGTCACAATGGGCGTGGCGGCCGGTGCCGCCGTACTGTCTTTGGTCCTGGCCGGTTTCATCCCAACGTTGCGTGCGGCACCAGCGCGTACCGTCATCGCAACCGAGGTACCCGAGCTCACTCGAGAACGATGACTACGCCCTGACCAGCGCGAACGTAATCCGTCCCAGCTCGCTGTGGTTGACTTGGAGGTAACGAAGGGTCACACGTGCATCAGCTCACTCTCGGAGTCCTCTCACGTTCGCGCAAGCCCGATGAGCGTCGACTACCGATTCATCCACTGCATTTCGATCGAATCGACGCCGATATCCTCGCCCGGATGTTCGTCGAATCCGGCTACGGCGAACCGTTCGGAATTTCGGACGAGCACCTGGCCGGCCAAGTAGGAGGCATTCGCACACGCGAGGAGCTCATCGCCGAGTGCGATGTGATTCTGTTGCCCAAGCCGCAGGCGGAGGATCTTGCATCCTTACGCCCAGGGCAGACACTGTGGGGCTGGCCCCACTGTGTGCAGGACGAGAAGCTCACGCAGATCGCCGTCGATCGCAAGCTGACACTGATTGCCTTCGAGGCCATGAACCACTGGACCAACGAGGGTTCGTTCAATCTGCATGTCTTCCACAAGAACAACGAATTGGCCGGCTACTGCTCCGTGCTGCATGCACTGCAACTGATCGGGTCCACCGGCGACTACGGCCGCCGGTTGCGTGCTGCGGTCATCGGCTTCGGAGCCACCGCTCGCGGTGCGGTCACCGCACTCAACGCCCACGGCATTCACGATGTGGACGTTCTCACCCAACGCGGAGTCACTGCGGTCAGTTCGCCGATCCATTCGGCCAACATCGTCAATTTCGATCTCGACGACGCCGACCCTCGCCAGAGTCGAGCACTCACTCCGGACGGTCGAGTACCACTGTCACACTTCCTGGCCGACCATGACGTCATCGTCAATTGTGTTCTACAGGATACCAATTCACCATTGACGTTCCTGACGAACCAGGACCTACCCACCCTCGCACCGGGGACCCTCGTGGTGGACGTCTCCTGCGACGAGGGTATGGGATTCGAGTGGGCCAAGCCCACGGCGTTCGCCGATCCCATGTTCACAGTGGGCGACAACGTGCGGTACTACGCCGTCGACCACAGTCCGTCCTATCTGTGGAATTCGGCCACCTGGGAGATCAGCGAATCGCTGCTGCCGTACTTGCGGATCGTGCTCGACGGCCCCTCGGCGTGGAGCGCCGATTCCACCATCGAGCGATCGATCGAGATCCGGGGCGGCGTCATCGTCAACCCCAATATCCTTGCCTTCCAACATCGCAGTGCGGAGTACCCGCACACTGCAGCGTGAACGACAGCGCGACATGAGCATCACCTGGGTCGAGGACGGGAGCGAACGCACCTCCCGCTGGCAGTCGGAGAACGGCGCTCCCGCGCCTCGTGCGGTGCGCATCGTCGACGATTCGACGACCGCAGACGTGGCCTACAAGCTGGCCACGATCGGCGAAGCTCTGCTGTGGCGCGGTGACTACAACAATGCGCGACAACTGTTGTCCGCGATGACCCGTCGGGTTCCGCCCGCCAAACGGTCGCTCGATGCGTCGCCCGCCGAGCAGTTTCATCTGCATCGCCAAAACCAGGCGCGCCGCGCTCGAGTGCTCGGAATGCTTCTGGTGGAACTCGATTCGAGTGCCCGCCTCGATCTCGGCCGGGCACCGGATGTCCAGGCCGCAGTGTCGGAGGCCATCGGCCCCGATGCCGCGCCGTGCGTGCTCTCGTTGCGCGAACTCCTCGGCATGGTCGGCGCACACGAGTGGCGTCGCAAGGGCGTCTTCGTCCCGGCTCTCGACGCCTCGATCCACCCGCACTACGGGGTCTTCTCCCCCATTCGCGGCGAGTACATCCAACTCGTCGCCGACGCACCACTGCCTCCCACGGACCGCGCGTTCGACATCGGTACCGGCTCGGGCGTTCTGGCTGCAGTACTCGCCCGCCGCGGCGTGAGCTCGGTGGTCGCCACCGACAAGGACCCGCGGGCGGTCGCCTGTGCACGAGAGAACATCGACGCACTCGGTTGCACCGATCGAGTCGAGGTGGTGCAGACCGACATCTTCCCGACCGGGCGCGCGGGATTGATCGTGTGCAATCCGCCCTGGATTCCCACGAAGCCGACGTCGGGCATCGAGCACGCGGTCTACGACCCGGGCTCGCGGATGCTCAAGTCGTTCCTGAGCCGCCTCGGTGGGCACCTGACACCGAACGGCGAAGCATGGTTGGTTCTGTCCGATCTCGCCGAACTGCTCGGATTGGTCACGCGCGCAGACCTTCTCGGGGCTTTCGACGCTGCAGGGCTGGTGGTTGTCGACCGTAGCGACACCACACCGACGCACTCGCGAGTCACCGACTCCTCCGATGTGCTGCACGAGGCCCGCTCGCGCGAGACGACGTCACTGTGGAGACTGCACCGCCGCTAGATACGACGAAGCCGCCCGAGCATTACTCGGGCGGCTTTGTCGATAGTGCTCTACCTCAACGACGGTCGCGAGTCTCGAACTCTCCGTTGATCACGGTGCCCAGCGGGGCGTCACGCTCCGCTTTCTTCGCCGCTTCCCGCATTTCGATGCCATCGGTGATCAGGTCTCCGATTTCACGGGTGACATCGCGGACGGCTCCGGTGATGATCACCACGATCCGGCCGACGTGATTGGCGGCAGATTCGGTGAACTCCTGCACGGTGTCCTTGTTGCGCTCGAACTTTCCCACCAACAGGACCGCCCCCTTCGAAGTCGTCACGCTGCGCTGGTCTTCTTACGCTCGACGATAACACTGGCCGGAGCTGCCGACCCCGTGAGCGAATTGGGCAGGGCGAGCTTGAAGATCTTGCCCCACACGGAACCGATCTGATGGAAGAAGCCGCCGGTGTTGTAGGGCAGGTCGTACTTCTCGCACAACGCCTTGACCTCGGGCGCGATCTGCGGGTAGCGATGCGCGGGCAGGTCCGGGAACAGGTGATGCTCGATCTGGTGCGAGAGGTTGCCCGACATGATGTGGAACAGCGGGGTTCCCTCGATGTTGGCCGATCCCAACATCTGACGCACGTACCACTCGCCGCGGCTCTCGTCGGCGGTCTCCTCCTGGCTGAAGGTCTGGACTCCGGTCGGGAAGTGGCCACAGAAGATGATCGAGTAGGTCCACACGTTGCGAATCAGGTTCGCAGCAACGTTTCCGACCACGGTGGACGCGAAGAACGGTCCGGTCAGCGCCGGGAAGATCACGTAGTCCTTGAGCGCCTGCTTGCCCGCCTTGCGCCACATGCCCTGCAGCAGCGGCTTGACGTCGTGCCACTTGCGCTTGCCCGCGACGATGTTCTCGGTCTCGAGGTCGTGGAGCATGACGCCCCACTCGAAGAACGTCATCAACAGGAACGCATACACCGGGTTGCCCAGGTAGTACGGATTCCATTTCTGTTCCTGGTCCATCCGCAGGATGCCGTAGCCGATGTCGCGGTCCATACCGACGATGTTGGTGAAGGTGTGGTGCATGTAGTTGTGCGAATGCTTCCACTGGTCTGCGGGGCAGACGGTGTCCCACTCGAACACCTCGGAGTTCAGACCGGGCTCGCGCATCCAGTCGTACTGGCCGTGCATGACGTTGTGGCCGATCTCCATGTTGTCGAGGATCTTCGCAACGCCGAGGGCACCGACACCGGCGAGCCATGCCGGCGGGAGGAACGGCAGGTACATCAACGCGCGTCCGGTGATCTCCAGGCCGCGCTGCGCTTTGATGATCTTGTAGATGTATTCGCGGTCCTCGTCGCCGAGCTTGGCGACGGTTCGGGCACGCAGGTCGTCGAGCTCACGGCCGAGCTCCTCGACCTGTTCGTAGGTCAGCACGGTAGGCGCGTCCGGCAGTGTCTCGTTGCGGCGAAACGGTAGGACCGCGGTGGGCAGGATCGAGAGAATCGTTCCGAGCATCTGATGATCTCCAATTCGATCGGGTCGAGATGGTCTGTGTGTCGAAATGTCTTGGGTGGACCTAGATGTCGATGTCGACGTCGCCGACGGCGACGGACACGCAGAGCTGAATCTTCTTGTCGGATTCGGTGTCGGTCTCGCCGGTCTTGATGTTCTTGGTGCAGCCGGACTTCTTCACCGAGGTGCAGGTGAAGCAGATTCCCATCCGGCACCCGTTGGCCGGCGAGAGACCAGCGGCCTCTGCCTGCTCGAGCAGCGTTTCGCCGTCGTTCTCCGAGGACACATCGCTCCCGGAGAACGTGGTGACTCCGGTGACGTCGTCGCCGACGGTGGCGAACGACGGCGTGAACTCCTCGAGGTGCAGTCGCTCGCCGAGGCCTGCGTCGTAGAAGAAAGACCTCACGCCCTTCATGAGTCCGGGAGGGCCGCACAGGAACGTGTCCGCGTCTGCGAACCACGGTGCCACGGCATCGAGGTGCTCCTGGCCGAAGAACCCGTACAGGTCGCCGCCCGTCTTCTGCTCGGTGTACGCGAAGACGATGTTCACGTTCTCGTGCTCGGCGGCGATCTTCTCCAGGTCCTTCTTGTACGCGACGTCGTTCTCGGTGAACGCGTAGTGCAGGAAGGTCAGGTCGCTGCTGTACCCCTCGTCCAGCAGCGACCTGAGCATCGACAACACCGGCGTGATGCCGCTGCCACCGCTGATCAGCAACGTCTTCGCCGGGCGTGGTTGGGGAAGCTCGAACGTGCCGTCGGCCTGCGACAGGCTGACCACGAGGCCGACATGCGCGTTCTTGTGCAGGTACTGCGACACCAGGCCTTCGGGATGCGCCTTGATCGTCAGTTCGATCCGGCCGTCCTTGCGGTACTGCGAGCAGGCGGGCGAGTAACAGCGCGTCTGCCGAACACCGTCGATGACGACACCGACCTGGACGAACTGACCCGCCTTGAAGCCCTTCCACTGACGTGTCGGGCGGATGGTGAGCGTCAACGAGTCTTCGGTGGACCGGTGTATCTCGGTCACTTCTCCGCGTAGGTCGCGAACCGTCGTCATAGGATCGACGAGCTCGAGGTACCGATCGAGCGCGTGGGGTGTGGCCATGGCCTCGAACAGGGAAAGAAGCGAGAACTTGCGCGAACCCGACGTTCGCGACGGACGTTCTTGAAGCGTCATTCCATCCTCCCTAACCGGATCGAAACCAACGACCCATTCAGTGAACGATTGTGCACTAACATGAGTGTGACAGAGCGACACCGGTACCTGTCAACGTTTATGTGACCGTCGTTACACAGCAAAAACGGCCGTCGACGGGGGTCCGGGTAGAACCGGAAGGAAGGTCACAGAATGCGCGCCCATAAACTGGACGTTGTGACAGAACCGGGGACCCGCGCCGAGCGCAAGGAGCGCACGCGCCAAGCCCTCATCGAGGGCACCCTCGACCTGCTACGCGAACGATCCTTCGCCAGTGTCAGCCTGCGCGAGGTCGCCCGATCGGCCGGCATCGTTCCCACTGCGTTCTACCGCCACTTCGCCTCGATGGAGGATCTGGGCGTCGCTCTCGTCGAGGACAGCATGCGCATGCTGCGGCAGATGTTGCGCGATGCCCGTCGCAACCCGAGCGCCAAGACGGCCACCGAATCCTTCGGCATCCTGGTCCGCCAGGTTCGCAGCCACGAGGATCAGTTCCGTTTTCTCAGTCGCGAGCGGTACGGCGGCGTCACCGAGGTTCGTCGTGCCTTCGCCACCGAGCTGCGACTGTTCGTCAGTGAGCTGACGATCGATCTCTCCCGGATGCCCGGTCTCGAGCAGTGGGACGTCGCCGATCTGGAGATGACCGCCGATCTGCTCGTCTCGACCATGCTCACTGCGGTGGTCGGCCTGTTGGAAATCGACAGACCGGGTAGTCAGAACGAGAAGGATCTGATCGAGCGAACCGAGAAGCAGATCCGCATGATCATGCTCGGGATGAGCCGATGGGAACCACGGCGGGCTTGACCGTTCGAGAAGAACACGTCCACGAAGGGAAGTTCATGTCCGAGGTAAGTGTCGGCGCGTACGTATTCGAAGTTGCGATGGCGGGCCCCTCGGATGGAGTTCCAGTCGTTGCGCTGCACGGCTTTCCGCAAACCAACGCGTCGTGGACCAGCGTGACCCCCGGACTCGTCGCCGCGGGTTGTCGCGTGATCGCGCCCAATCAGCGGGGATACTCCCCCGGAGCCCGGCCGATCGGGGTCGAGCACTATCGCATCGAGCAGCTCACCGGTGACATCCTCGGTTTGCTCGACGCGCTCGATCTACCGTCGGCGCACCTGGTCGGACACGACTGGGGTGCGGTGGTTGCCTGGCACCTGGCGGCCGAGCACCCCGATCGTGTCCGCACGCTCACCGCGGCATCGGTTCCGCATTCGGCGGCGTTCAACTGGGCCATCCGCGAGGATCCGGATCAGCAGGAGCGGTCGCAGTACTTCGGCCTGCTCCGGAAGCCGGAGAAGGCCGAGCGAGTTCTGGTGGAGAACGACGCACAGCGTCTGCGCGCGATGTTCGGTGCCGAGAGCCTCGACGACGAGTACGTTCGGCATCTCACCGTCCCCGGGGCACTGACGGCCGCATCGAGTTGGTACGCCGCGATGACCAGGGAGTTCGCGAACCTCCCTCCGGTGACCGTCCCCACCACGTACGTCTGGAGCAACGGCGACACCGCCATCGGCCGAGCCGGTGCCGAGCGCTGCGGCGAATTCGTCGATGCGCCGTACCGATTCGTCGAACTCGACGGCATCTCCCATTGGATCCCCGAGGAAGCCCCCGGGGAACTCACGACCGAGATCCTGGCCCGTATCGACTCCGCTTAGACCTGCTCCGGAGCCCGCACCTTCAGCAACGCCAGCAGACCGGCGGCAAGGACGATGATCAGCCCGGCGATACCTGCCCGGTCGGCGTCGAACATCCACACGAACAGGCCGAACAGGGACGGCGCGAGGAACGACGCGGCACGACCCGTTGTCGCGAACAGTCCGAAGAACTGACCTTCTCGCCCAGGAGGTGCCAGTCGGGCCAGGAAGGTACGCGCAGAGGATTGTGCGGGCCCCACGAACAGGCACAGGATCAGCCCGAAGATCCAGAACATCGTCGGTCCCGACACGAACAGCAGAACGGTGCCGGCCGCGATCATGGACGTGAGCGAGAAGACGATGACCTTCTTGGGTCCGATTCTGTCGTCGAACCGGCCGGCGACGATGGCACCGAGGCCTGCGATGACGTTGGCGGCGACGCCGAACAGCAGTACGTCCGCCGCGCCGATGCCGTAGACGCTGACGGCGAGAACGGCCCCGAAGGTGAAGACACCTGCCAGTCCGTCTCGGAACAGTGCGCTGGCGATCAGGTAGTAGACGGCGCGCCGGTCTGCACTCCACAACTCGCGCACATCGCGAAAGAGGACGCGATAGGACTCCGCGAACCCGGCCTGTCCAGCCGTGGGATCGGCAACGGCCCTGGGCACTTCGGGAACTGCGAACATCACCGGGATGGCCGAGACCGCGAACCATACGGCCGCGAGTACGGCGACGAGTCTGATGTTCAGGCCACCGTCGGTGGTCAACCCCAGCAAGCCCCGAGTGTCGCCGGCGCCGACGATGAAGCCCACGTAGCACAGGAGAAGCAGCACGATCCCACCGAAATAGCCCATCGCCCAACCGAATCCGGATACGCGACCTATGTTCTCCGGAGTGGAGACCTGCCGCAGCATCGAGTTGTACGGGATGCTGGCCAACTCGAACATGATGGATCCGAGACCGAGCAGCAACAGACCGAGCCAGAGATAGTGATAGTTGTCCTGCACGAAGAACAGACCGGCCATGGCCACGACGGTCAGTCCGGTCAACACTCCCAGCAACCATCTCCGTTTGCCGCGCGCGTCGAAGTACTGCCCGCAGACCGGCGCGAGGAGCGCGATGACGACGCTCGACAGTGCGATGGACCAGCTGAACCAGGTGGTGGCCGAGATCGAGCCGGGCAGGTCGTCACCGACCGCATCGGTGAGATACACCGAGAACACGAACGTGAGAATCACGGCGTTGAACGCAGCCGAGCCCCAATCCCAGAATCCCCAGGCAGTGACCTGTTTACGAGTGGTTGCGACTCCGACGACGGCGGCCTCCGACTGGGTTCCCATGGTTGCCAACACTAGACCGCGGAATCCGAATTCTTTGGTGCACCTAGTTGCATAGTCACCACGTTGCATACATACTCTCGGTTGTGGCTTTGGAACACGCGATTCTGGTTTCCCTCACCGAGCTCAGTGGCTCGGGGTACGAGCTCGCCCGACGGTTCGACAAGTCCATCGGCTTCTTCTGGAGCGCAACACATCAGCAGATCTACCGGACGCTGACGCGGATGGACGGGGCCGGGTGGATCACCGGTGAGGCCGTCGCACAAGACGGCCGTCCCGACAAGAAGGTCTACTCGGTCGCCGCCGCGGGCCGCGCCGAGCTCGATCGCTGGATCGCGGCGCCGACCGATCCTTCGCAGCTACGCGAGGAACTCGCCGTCAAGATTCGCGGTGCCGCGAACGGTGACATCGACGCTTTGAAGGTCGAAGTCGCCCGCCATCGCGATGTTCATGCCACCCGCCTCGACGTCTACCGACTGATCGAGAAGCAGGACTTTCCGGCCCCCGCTGCCCTCACCGGCACCGCGTTGCACCAATACCTGGTGCTGCGAGGCGGAATTCGCGTCGAAGAAGGATTCACCGAGTGGTGCACCGAAGTATTGGAGAAGCTGTGAAGACCGAGCAGTCCGTTGGCCCCTATCCGATTCTGTTGTCGCCGTTGGACGTCGGTGCGACCACGCTGAAGAACCGGGTGATCATGGGCTCGATTCACACCGGCCTCGAAGACCGCGCACGAGACACCGGCCGTCTGGCGGCCTACTTCGCCGAGCGAGCCCGCGGCGGCGTCGCCCTTATCGTCACCGGCGGCTACGCCCCCAATCGCACCGGCTGGCTCCTGCCGTTCGGAGCCAAGCTGACCAACCGTCTCGAGGCCCGTCGGCACCGCCGGATCACCGCGGCGGTACACCGTGAGGGTGGCAAGATCGCGCTGCAAATCCTGCACGCCGGTCGCTACTCGTACCAACCGTTCAGCGTGTCGGCTTCCTCGATCAAGGCCCCCATCAACCCTTTTCGGCCGCGGCGGTTGACGTCGAGGGGCGTCCGCTGGCAGATCCGCAATTTCGTGCGTTGCGCCCGGCTCGCACAGAGCGCCGGATACGACGGCGTCGAGATCATGGGCGGCGAGGGATACTTCATCAATCAGTTCCTCTCCGAGCGCACCAACAAGCGGCGTGACGAGTGGGGCGGTTCGGCGGAGAATCGCCGTCGGATGGCCGTGGAGATCGTGCGACAGACGCGGGCTGCAGTGGGCCCGGACTTCCTCATCGTGTTCCGGCTGTCGATGGCCGACCTGGTGGAACAGGGCCAGAGCTGGAACGACATCGTTGCCCTGGCGGAGGATGTCGAGGCTGCAGGCGCGAACATCATCAATACCGACATCGGCTGGCACGAATCGCGGGTGCCGACCATCGTCACCTCGGTTCCGCGAGCAGCGTTTGCGGACATCACCGGCAAGCTGGAGAAGTACGTCACCATTCCCGTTGCGGCATCCAACCGCATCAACATGCCCGAGATCGCCGAGAACATTCTCGCCCGCGGAGACGCACAGCTGATCGCGATGGCCAGGCCGATGCTGGCCGATCCGTTCTGGGTCCAGAAGGCAGCCACCGACTCCGCGGACCAGATCAACACCTGCATTGCCTGCAATCAGGCCTGCCTCGACCACGCCTTCGTCCACAAGAAGGTCTCGTGCCTGGTCAACCCCCGTGCGGGCCGCGAGATCGACCTGCAATTGCTGCCGACGAAGAAGACGAAGAAGGTCGCGGTCGTCGGAGCCGGGCCCGCAGGCTTGGCCGCAGCCCTCAATCTCGCGCAACGCGGCCATGCGGTCAGCCTGTTCGAGGCCAGAAGCGAGATCGGCGGTCAGTTCGGTATCGCGCGGCTGATTCCCGGCAAGGAGGAATTCGCAGAGACGATCCGCTATTTCTCCAGCGCGCTCCGCACCGCCGACGTCGCCGTCCACTTGGGCAGCCGAGTCTCAGCCGCGGAGCTGATTGCCGGCGAATTCGACGAGGTGGTGCTGGCTACCGGCGTCACTCCCCGGATTCCGAGCATCCCCGGCATCGAACACCCCTCGGTGTTGTCGTATGCAGAACTGGTTCGGGACGGCAAGCCGGTCGGTGATCGGGTTGCGGTCATCGGAGCCGGCGGAATCGGCATCGACATCTCCGAGTTCCTCACCACCGACGCCTCCCCCACGCTGGACCTGAAGGAATGGAAGCAGGAGTGGGGCGTCACCGAGCCCGAGGCCGCGCCAGGAGCGTTGACCACACCGGTGCCCGCGCAGTCACCGCGTGAGGTGTATCTGCTGCAGCGCAAGCCGGGACGCATCGGCGCAGGGCTGGCCAAGACGACGGGTTGGGTTCACCGCGCCGCTCTAAAAGCCAAAGGCGTGCATCAGCTTTCAGGCGTCAACTACGAGAGAATCGACGACGCGGGCCTGCACATCTCGTTCGGCGAGAAGCATGAGCGCGCGCGTCTGCTCGAGGTCGACACCATCGTTATCTGCGCGGGCCAGGAGTCGGTTCGCGATCTGGTCGACGAGCTGAAGGCCGCGGGTACCACCACGCACATCATCGGCGGTGCGGACGTCGCGGCCGAGCTGGACGCCAAACGGGCGATAGAGCAAGGCACCCGGCTCGCGGCCACGATCTGATCTGTCCGCTAGCCTGTCTCACCGTGAGCCTGCCCAAGCCCAACCCCGATGCCCGCGCCGTCGTCACCGGAGCCTCTTCCGGTATCGGTGAAGCCCTGGCCACCGAACTCGCCGCCCGTGGTCACTCGCTGATCGTGGTGGCTCGACGCGGCGAGCTGCTCGAGGCGTTGGCTGCGAAGCTCACGGCCGAACACGGCGTTGCCGTCGAGGTGCGTCAGTCGGATCTGTCGAATCGTGAGCAGCGGCAGGCACTGGTCACCGAGCTGTCCGAGCGCGAGATCTCCATCCTGTGCAACAACGCGGGCATCGCGACGTTCGGACCGGTGGCCGGTCTGGACCCGGCGTACGAGCGCGATCAGGTGGAGCTCAATGCCGTTGCCGTACACGACCTCACGCTCGCGGTCATGCCCGGCATGATCGGTCGCGGAGCAGGCGGAATCCTCATCACCGGATCTGCGGCGGGCAACATGGCCATCCCCAACAACGCGACCTACGCCGCGACCAAGGCCTTCGTCAACACCTTCTCGGAGTCGCTGCGCGGCGAGCTCGCGGGTACCGGCGTCAACGTCACGCTTCTCGCTCCGGGCCCGGTCCGCACCGAGACACCCGACCCGGCCGACGCCTCGATCGTGGACAAGATGGTTCCCGACTTCCTGTGGATCGACAGCGCCTACACCGCGAAGCTGTCCCTCGACGGCCTCGCGAAGAACAAGATGCGCGTCGTCCCGGGCCTGCTGAGCAAGGGTATGTCGGTCGCCGGGCAGTACAGCCCACGCAGCATCTCCGCACCGATCATCGGCAGCTTCTACAAGAAGCTCGGCAGCTAGCGCCGGCGCCGGCGTCCGGTTCCGAAGATACTGCGCGAGATTTCCCGCCCGGCAGCCGAAGCAGCCGATCGCAGGAAGCTCTTGACCGCCGGGTTGCCCATGATGCGCTCGGCAGCCGACGGGCCGTCAGGCTCGCTCGGGGGAAGGTCGGGCAGATCGGCAGGCAGCGGCGGGATGTCGAACTTCTCGGCCGGAGCGGGCACGTTCGCCACGCGCGCGTTCATCCGCTCGTAGGCCGACTCGCGATCGATCGTTTCACGGTACTTCGCGGACAGGGTGCTCGACGATGCGGCCGCGGCGATGGCGTCGTTGCCGATGGTGTCCATCAGTGAGCGGGGCGGACGAATCTTCGTCCACGCCACCGGTGTCGGCGCGCCTTTCTCCGAGAGCACCGTCACGATTGCTTCGCCGGTCCCCAACGACGTCAGCGCCTTTTCGAGGTCGTACGCGTCGGTCTTGGGGTACGTGCGCACCGTCTTGTTCAACGCCTTCTGATCATCGGGCGTGAAGGCGCGCAGAGCGTGCTGAATACGTGCGCCCAGTTGTGAGAGCACGTCGTTGGGAACGTCGGTTGGCAACTGCGTGCAGAAGAAGACGCCGACGCCCTTCGAGCGAATGAGCTTGACGGTCTGTTCCACCTGCTGCAGAAACGCCTTGGACGCATCGGCGAACAGCAGGTGTGCCTCGTCGAAGATGAAGACCAGCTTGGGCTTGTCGATGTCACCGACTTCGGGAAGCGTCTGGAACAGGTCGGCAAGCACCCACATCAAGAACGTGGAGAACATCACCGGCCGCGACGCCTGCGCCCCGAGCTCGAACAGAGTGATGACCCCTCTGCCGTCCGGTCCGACGCGAAGCAGGTCCTCGGTCTCGAGCTCCGGCTCACCGAAGAAGGTGTCTCCTCCGTCTGCCTCCAGGTTGACCAGCGCGCGCAGAATCACTCCTGCGGTGGCCGAGGAGACCCCGCCGATGCCCTTGAGATCTGCTTTCCCCTCGTCACTGGTCAGGTGCATGATCACCGACCGCAGGTCCTTGAGGTCGAGCAGGGCGAGCCCCTGGGAGTCGGCCCAGTGGAAGATCAGACCGAGGGTGGATTCCTGAGTATTGTTCAGCCCCAACACTTTACTCAGCAAGATCGGACCGAACGCCGTGATGGTGGCACGGACCGGCACTCCGATTCCCTCGGTGCCGAGAGAAAGAAACTCCACCGGGTGTCCGGCCGGAGCCCAGTCCGTGAGCCCGGTGTCCGCAGCGCGGCTCCGAATCTTCTCGTTGTCCTCGCCCGGCGCGGACAGTCCCGACAGATCGCCTTTGACATCGGCCATGACGACGGGAACCCCTGCCGCAGAGAGCTGTTCGGCAATCCCCTGCAGCGTCTTCGTCTTACCGGTTCCGGTGGCCCCGGCAACGAGACCGTGCCTGTTCAACGTGGCCAACGGAATTCGGATGCGAGCAGCGGGGTCGGTGACGCCGTCGAGAACCACGGTTCCCAGTTCCAGTGCGGCACCTGATGATGCGTAGCCGGCGGCAATCTCGGCAGCCTTGCCGTTCGCTGTCGGTGTCGACCCTTGTTCCGCGGCAAGCGCCTCGGCCTCGGCGGCGTCCGCTGCAGCCAGAGCTTCGGCAGCCACCCGTGCGGCTTCGACGGCCGCCGCCTTGGCCGCCTTCGCCCTCTCGGCAGGGCTGAGTGTGGGTGCCGGCTGGGTCGGGTCGACTGTCATGTCCGCGTCCTCCGTGAACGTGTGCTGGTGCTGAACTGGTTCGATCGCCACCGCAAACCCTAGTGGCATCACAGCTCGCACTAGTGTGGAGCGCGTGCAGGACAAACTCGTGTGGATCGACTGTGAAATGACCGGCTTGGACCTGAGCAAGGACAAGCTGATCGAAATTGCGGCGCTGGTGACCGACAGTGAGCTGAACATCCTCGGAGAGGGTGTCGACATCGTCATCCACGCCGATGACGACGCGTTGGCGAACATGCCTGCCGTCGTGATCGACATGCACGCCAAGTCGGGCTTGACCGACGAAGTGCGCGCATCGACGGTGACGCTGGAGGAAGCCGAGCAGCGCGTACTGGCGTACATCAAGGAGCACGTCCCGGTGGCCGGCACGGTTCCGCTCGCGGGAAACTCCATCGGGACCGATCGTGGATTCATCTCTCGCGACATGACCGCGCTCGACACCTACCTCCACTACCGAATGATCGACGTCAGCTCGATCAAGGAACTTTCCCGACGGTGGTACCCGCGGATCTACTACGGACAGCCGGCCAAGGGCCTTGCGCACCGTGCCCTGGCGGACATCAAGGAGTCGATCAAAGAACTGCAGTACTACCGCCGGACGGCCTTCGTGGCTCCGCCGGGGCCGTCTACCAGCGACATCGCGGCCGTTGTTCAGGATCTCGACACGCAACCGGGGGCGGATTAGCAACCGCGGATTCAACCCGCTAGTATTGTCGACGCTGCTGATGCAGAGCCCGAAAAGGTTCTGCGGACGCGTGCAATGGTGGGCGTAGTTCAGCTGGTAGAGCACCAGGTTGTGATCCTGGATGTCGCGGGTTCGAGTCCCGTCGCTCACCCCATACGAAGAAGGCCGGTCTCCTCGTGAGACCGGCCTTTTTCGTGCGTTCATTTCACACGTCTCAGACCGGCCGGAGGTGCCGACGCACCCACCCTTACCTCGAATTACGTTGTTGTAATTCAACTTTCAGGTTTCCTGTGGGGTTGATGTGACGTACGGTTACTAATGGCACTTTTGGGGAAGAAAAGTACCAATGTGATTCATGTGTTTTTTGCTACGTGAGTTCAGCGTGCCCCGAAGCGTCACCGAACATGTTCTTACGTCCTGCACGCACCCATCCGACGGTGCGCGGAGGACGCAGACGAGGAGGCTTTTCGTGGGTCGCAGAATGCACAGAGTCATAGCGGGTTCGATCTTGTCGGCAGCACTGTGCATCGGCACAACCGGCTTGCTCAGCCCAGCGGTGGCCACCGCTCAACCCACGATCGAACTACCTCAGATCCCGATCCCCCAGCCCGATGCCCAACAGCGGGCCGCGATTCTCGCCGCGGTGCTCGACGCCACCGGTGTTCTCATCAACCAGGTCGCGGCGATCGTTCTCGACGGCGACGTGCTGTCGGTACCGGATTCGCCGGACGCTCCGAGCACTGTCGATGTTCCCGAGATCGAACTACCGACCGCACCGCCGACCGTCGGTCTCGGCGGTGCCGTGCTGCCGATCGATGCAGGCAAATACCGCATCACCTCCGGCTACGGCGGACGCAACAACCCGACCGGCAACGGCGCGCAGTACCACCAGGGCGTGGACCTGGCCGCCGACAGCGGGACCCCCATCCATGCGGTGACCGGCGGAACCGTCGTTCAGGCCGGAGACGCGGGCGACGGCTACGGCAAGCTCGTTCGGGTCAAGAGCGGCAATACCGAGACCTACTACGGCCATCAGTCCAGCCTCGCGGTGTCGGTCGGCGACGAGGTGGCACCGGGAGACGTACTCGGCGCAGTCGGCAGCACCGGCAATTCGACAGGACCGCATCTGCACTTCGAGGTACGCAACAACGGCTCGAGCATCGAACCGGTGGCGTACCTGAAGACACTCGGCATAGATCCTTCGCTGTATCAAACCCGCGATCGAAGCTGACCCACCCGATCGAAACCGATCAGACCGTGGTGGCGTTGCCCGCTTTCCACTCGTCCCACGGGATGTTCCAATCACCGAGGCCGTCGGTACCCGACAGCGTTCCACCGACGGTGTTCTTCACGACGACGATGTCGCCGCGCTTGGTGTTGTCGTAGACCCACTTGGCATTGGTCGGGCTCAGATTCAGACAACCGTGCGAGGCGTTCGAGTACCCCTGTTGCCCCACCGACCACGGTGCGGAGTGGAAGAAGATGCCGCTGTAGGACATTCGCGTCGCCCAATCGACGGGCGTTCGGTATCCGGTGGACGAGTTCACCGGCACGCCGTACGTCGAAGAATCCATCACGAGGTGCTCGAAACGGTCACCGATGATGTAGACGCCGTTGTCGGTCGGGGTGCTGTCCTTGCCCATCGACGTCGGCATGGTGATGACGTCCTGGCCGTTGACGTTGAACGTCACCTGCTTGGTGTTGTCGTCGGCTGTGGCGATGACGGCATCACCGATCGTGAACGACGTCGTCGCGTTCTCCTGACCGTAGATGTCGTCACCGAGGTCGCGCCCGTACACGTTCACCGCCACGTCGACCTTGGTGCCCGGTGCCCAGTAATTCTGTGGTCGCCAGCGAACCTCTTTGTTGTTGACCCAGTAGAACGCGCCTTCGACGGCAGGCGTCGTGGTCACCGTGATCGCGTTCTGTGCAGCAAGCTTGTCGGTGATGGCTTCGTCGAACTGGACCGCGACGGGCTGCCCGATACCCACGACGTCACCGGGAT
This sequence comes from Rhodococcus sp. WWJCD1, assembly GCF_002258735.1. Classification (NCBI taxonomy): domain Bacteria; kingdom Bacillati; phylum Actinomycetota; class Actinomycetes; order Mycobacteriales; family Nocardiaceae; genus Rhodococcus; species Rhodococcus sp. WWJCD1. The sequence goes on along the minus strand of NZ_NOXY01000026.1, from coordinate 87,689 downwards.
TCGGCAGAACGTACGGCTTGGTGAAGTTACCGGGCTGGCTGGTGGTGAAGCTGGTGATCGTGCTCGACGCTCCCCCGAGTCCGTATGCGTCGGCCTGCACGCGATACTCGCGGTCGTAGCCGAGCGGCTCGGTGTTGGTCCACGACAAACCGTCGGGCGCGATTGCCCCCGACACCGGCTCTCCAGCCGGATTGAGCATCGTCACCGAGGACAATTTGCCGTCGGCCACCGAGACGGTCACCGGGTCGGCGGGCGAGAATCCGACTGCTCCGTCGAGGACACTCGACGTCAACTTCGGCTTCATCAGCTCGGTCATCGGGTTGGAGTCGATGGGCACCGAGGGCTCGGAAATGTCCGACGCAGAGCTGCATCCCGACAGGACCGCCACCGAAGCGACGACTCCCACCGCGGCGAGTACGAATCCGCGATTCACCCTCATCAACCACACCACTTCCCACTTCGAGCCCGACTCGCACGATTGTGCCAGCGGAGAATCTTCACATTCCACTCGACAGCCCGTTCGATGAATAACGTTCGAGTACCAATCGCGAGGCGCAAAGTTCGTGTTACCTCCTCACCCCATGCGATGCGCTTCACGACACCAGATCACCGAGCCCCGCACAGCACGGTGAGGACAACGTCATATCGGGCTAACTGACGTGTAATGGCCGCGCACCTTGGGCCGGGCACTGTGGAATCCATGGTCACCACGGTGAAGACACTCTGCGCGTACTGCGGTGTGGGATGCGGCATGGTGCTCCAGGTCGGCGGCCTGTCGACGTCGGCGGACGCACGCCCCGTCGTCACCAGGTCCGTCGTCACCAAGTCCGTCGGCGACAAGTCTCACCCGGCCAACTTCGGCCGCCTGTGCACCAAGGGAACTACCACTGCAGACATGCTGGCCGGGCCCGGTCGACTCGAGAAAGCGCAGATTCGGCATCGCCGCGGCGAGCGCGCGGAAAGCACGGACACCGCGGTGGCGATCAACGACGCCGCTGGGCGGCTCCGCACCATCATCGACGAGCACGGTCCCGATGCAGTGGCACTGTACGTATCAGGGCAGATGTCGATCGAAGCTCAGTATCTGTCGAACAAATTGGCAAAGGGGTTCATCGGCACCAACCAGATCGAATCCAACTCGCGCCTGTGCATGGCAAGCGCGGGAACCGGATACAAACAGTCGCTCGGTGCCGACGGCCCGCCCGGATCCTACGAGGACTTCGACCACGCCGATGTCTTCTTCGTCATCGGCTCCAACATGGCCGACTGCCACCCCATTCTGTTTCTGCGGATGATGGACCGAGTCAAGGCCGGCGCGAAGCTGATCGTCGTCGACCCTCGACGTACCGCCACCGCAGACAAGGCCCACCTGCATCTGAAACTGAAGCCGGGCTCGGACCTGGCCCTACTCAACGGGTTGCTGGCGCTCATCGTCGAGGACGGCAACACCGACCCCGAGTTCATCACGAAATTCACCGATGGGTGGGACGCGATGCCGGAATTCCTCGCCGACTACACCCTGGACAAAGTCTGTGCTGCAACAGGTCTCGACGAGCAGGACCTGCGCGCCGCGGCCGTGATGATCGGTGATGCGAACAACTGGATGAGCTGCTGGACCATGGGCCTCAACCAGTCGACGCACGGAACCTGGAACACCAACGCACTGTGCAACCTTCATCTGGCGACCGGTGCCATCTGCAAGACCGGAAGCGGACCCTTCTCCTTGACCGGGCAGCCGAACGCCATGGGCGGACGAGAAATGGGCTACATGGGCCCAGGACTCCCGGGACAGCGATCGGTGATCAGCGATGCCGACCGTGAATTCGTCGAGAATCGATGGAGCATCCCCGAGGGGACGCTCCGCACCGACGTCGGCGGCGGAACCATCGAGATGTTCTCCAAGCTCGCTGCAGGGGACATCAAGGCCTGCTGGATCATCTGCACCAATCCGGTTGCCTCCGTGGCCAACCGAACGACAGTGATCGACGGCCTGGAACGCGCCGATTTGGTGATCACCCAGGATGCATTCGCCGATACCGAGACCAACAGCTACGCCGATGTCATGCTTCCCGCGGCCCTGTGGACGGAAGCCGAGGGCGTGATGGTCAATTCCGAGCGCAACCTGACGCTCTTCCAACCGGCAGTCGAGGCACCGGGCGGGGCTCTGCCGGACTGGAAGATCATCGCCGACATGGCCTGCGCGCTGGGATATTCGGAGGCATTCACCTATTCGAGCGCAGAGGAGGTGTTCGAGGAGATCAAGCGATTCTCGAACCCTGACACCGGCTACGACATCCGCGGTGTCACCTACGAGCGCCTGCGCGAGAATCCACTCCAGTGGCCGTGCCCGCCCGATGCAACGACCACAAGAAACCCGATCCGCTACCTCAACGACGGGGTCAGCCAGAGACAACGCATCTGCGAGGACGGATCGATTCCCGCACTGTCCTTCCCCACCCCCACCGGACGAGCACAGTTCTTCGCCAGGCCGAGCATGGCACCGGCCGAGATGCCCGACGACGACTACCCGTTCGTTCTCAATACCGGTCGCCTGCCTCATCAGTGGCACACCATGACCAAAACCGGCAAGGTCGCCAAGCTGAACAAGCTCGATCCCGGCCCGTTCGTCGAGGTACATGCCATCGATGCCGACCGTCTCGGTCTCACCGAGGGCGACAGTGTGGAAATCGTATCTCGACGGGGCCGAGCGGTACTCCCGGCAGTCGTCACCGATCGAGTTCTCCCGGGCAACTGTTTCGCTCCGTTTCACTGGAACGACGAGTTCGGCGAAAATCTGGCGATCAATGCGGTCACCAACGATGCGGTCGATCCGTACAGCCAGCAACCCGAGTTCAAGGCGTGCGCAGTCACACTCACCAAAGTTGCTGCAGTGGAGCCACCGTCGCCTGTGGTCGAGAACGGTACCGAGGATCCGATCGACGCACTCGCCGAGATGGTCGGCCGACCCGCCCGCCCGTCGGCACCGTTCACCGCGGTCGAGCAGAGCTACATCGCCGGGTTGCTGGAGGGTCTGGGTAGCGCGGCAGGCCGTGCGGCCGCGGGAACTCCCACCCTGCCGGCGCAGACACCCCTGTCCCCCGAGACTCACGCCTGGCTCGACGGAGTTCTCGCCGGATTGTTTTCGCGCAGAATCGACTTCGACGGCGCGCCGACCACGGCCCCGAACCTCTCCCCCGACTCGTCGGGGCGGCCGCTTCTTCTGCTGTGGGCCTCGCAGACCGGGACTGCCGAGGAATACTCGCAGACCTGCCTGTCACATCTGAAGGGAGCAGGGCTGACCGTCGCGGAGCACTCGATGGACTCCTTCACCGTCGATCGACTGCCCGCCGAGGCAGATGTGCTGATCGTCAGCAGTACCACCGGTGACGGCGAAGCTCCGGACAACGGAGCGACGTTCTGGGACAGCCTGGTCGACGAGTCGGTGCGCGGTCTGAATGGAATCCGTTACGCAGTACTCGCTTTCGGCGACTCGAGCTATGCCGACTTCTGCGGCCACGGCCGCAGGATCGACGAGCGTCTCTCCGAATTGGGTGCTACCCGGCTCCTCGACCGAGTGGACTGCGAACCCGATTACGAAGACGAGGCCGCATCGTGGCTCGACGCGGTGGTGGTCTGCCTTCGTAACGATGACACCGCCACCCCCTCGAACACAGGTGGCCTCGGCGCGCCGACGACGGTGGAGAAGACACGACCCATCGAACAGACGACACACGAGGCCACCCCGGCGCGCTTCAGCAAGAAGTCTCCGCTCGTGACGACTGTCGTACGCAACCGAGTACTGAATTCGCGCGGATCGATGAAGGACGTGCGTCAACTCGGCTTTCACCTACCCGACGGAACACTCGACTACGAAGTGGGCGATGCGCTCGGAGTCTGGCCGCGCAACAGCGATGCTTTCGTCGACGAGTGGTTGCTGGCAACCGGACTGGACGGCGACACGAATGTCGATCTCAGCGGCACCGGTGCCATGACATTGCGCACGGCACTGCGCAGCCACCTCGAGATCGCCCGTGCAACACCGGATCTACTGAAATTCATTCACCGCCGGACCGCGGTGGACGATCTCGAAGCAATGCTGCATCCCGACAACAAACATGCGTTGCTCGACTGGATGTGGGGTCGCCAGTCGATCGATGTCCTCGCTGCCCATCCGGTCAGGGCGTCGGTAGAAGACTGGCTGGGAGTTCTCAAACCGCTGCAGCCGCGCCTGTATTCGATTTCCTCGAGTCCGAAGGAGAATCCCAACGAGGTACAGGTGACTGTTTCGGCGGTACGGTACAACGTGCACGGAGTTCCGCGACGCGGCGTGTGCTCGACGTATCTGGCCGACCACGCGGCGAACGACGAGGTGGGGATCTTCGTGCAGAAGTCCTCGCATTTCAAGCCACCGGACGACCCCGCCACCCCGATGATCATGGTCGGCCCCGGCACGGGCGTCGCCCCGTTCAGAGCCTTTCTGCACGAGCGTCGGGCTCTGGGGCACACCGGCCGAAATTGGCTGTTCTTCGGTGAGCAACATGCGGATACCGATTTCTACTACCGCGACGAACTGACGGAGATGATGCGGGACGGGTCGCTCAGCCGCCTGGACGTTGCCTTCTCGCGCGATCAGAAAGACAAGGTCTACGTTCAAGATCGGATGCGTGAGCACGGGGCCGAGTTGTGGAACTGGATTGCTCGTGGCGCCCACTTCTACGTCTGCGGCGACGCAACGCGAATGGCCAAGGACGTCGATGCTGCGCTGAAGGGCGTGGTGGCCCAGCACGGAAAGCTTGCTCCCAGCAGTGCCGAGGCCTACGTCAAAGCTCTTGCTGCCGAGAAGCGCTACGTGCGCGACGTCTACTGACGGTGCAGTGGCACGGTGCGCGTCAGGAACTCGAGCTGATCTGCCACCACCCTCTCGAACGCCTCTCCCAGATAGATCTCGAAGTGACCGGCGTCGTAGGTCCTGATCTCGCCGACCGGAGCCTTCCGTGCGTACCGCAGGGTTGCTTTTGCGGGCGCGACCGAGTCCGTCTCACAGACGACGAACAGAATGGGGCATCGAACATCCTCGGCTCGACGTCCGGGCCGGTGCCGCACGATCTGCAGCGCGACTCTGGCCGCTACCCGATTGTGGAACGATTCGTCGGTGTCAGGAGCGAGGGCCAGATAGCCGTCGTAACTGTCGGGTGAGGTCATCAGCGCGGTCGTCCCGGGTCGCCCAGCCGTCGCCACCATCAGCGGCGGGCGCCCTATCACCGATCCCGCGAGGTCTGCCAAGGCCCGGCCGGACAGCTTCACCGAGGTCCACGTGTTCGACGCCAGCCCCGACGCAATGCCGTCGGTGAACGGGCACTGCGCCACGACGGCCACGACCTGTTGGTCTCGGGCGGCAGCGACGATGACGTGGCCCCCGCCGAACGACGAGCCCCACAACACGATTCGACCGTTGTCCACATCGGTACGCGAACGCGCATGGGCGATGGCCGAAGCCCAGTCCTGCAACTGGGACTCGATATCGAGCAACTGGCGCGGCTCGCCGCCGCTGGCCCCGAAGTAGCGATAGTCGAACACCAGGCAGGCGTACCCGGCGGCACGGAAGCGCTCGGCGTAGGCGTCGAGTCGCATCTCCCGGGTACCGCCGAGACCGTGCGCCATGACGATCACCGGAGCTGGGCGCGGGTCGTTCGGAAGGTAGAGCCACGCCGCGCAGGAATCCCCCTGCGAATCGAACGAGACCTCTACACGATCAGGAAACGAGCCCCCCGGCTGCGACGTCATGGGCAGACAGTAGCCCACACCAGGAGAATCGGTCGATCATCGACCGGATTGCTCCGCGGCATATGCGTCGACGCGTCCGTAGGCGATCTTGGGCGTCCAGTCTCTGTGCACCAATCCGAAGTTCTGTTCGGTGTCGGCGGTGTTGGAACCGGCGTCGCGGAGGCTGTAGACGTAGGCAGGCCCGAGCCAATCGTTACCGAGGACAGCATCGAGCACGATCCCGATGCTGTCCGATTGCACCTGCTCACTGACGCTGTTGGGAGATGTTCCGGTAGGAGCACCGAACTCGGTGATCCAGATCTGCTTGGCACTGTCACCACCGGCAATCATGGTGTCTCGCATGGACCACATCTTCATGGCGGTGTTCCACGACGCGGTGCTGGGGTCGTTGGGTAGATACGGCCATGTGTACGGGTGGACGTTGAAGGCGTCGAAGTACTTGTTCGACCCCTGCGCGTACATCTGCGACAGGAACGACGTACCGGAGATGTTTCCGTTGGTGTCCTCGGAGGGTGCCATCCCACCCGCCAGCACCGTGGATGCGGGTTGCACTTGCTTGATTGCGGTATAGCTGGCGCGCAGTAGCGCCGAGTATGCCGTCACATCGGGGGCCGGCTTGAAGAACGTCACGATGTTCGGCTCGTTCCACACCTCCCAGATGCCGATTCGGCTCGAGTACCGTTGCGCCACGGTCTTGGCGAACGCAGCAAAGGTGGCGGCATTGGCAGGTCGGGAGTGCGAATCGTTGATGGCAGCCGCCACTCGTGCCCATCTCGGGGTGTAGGCGATTATGCCGTGCGGGCACATCCCATGGGCCACAACGGCGTCGATAACTCGGTCCGTGCGACTCCAATCGAAGCGGCCCCGAGTCGATTCGATTGCGGACCAATCGATGTCGACACGAACGGCGAAAGCCCCGGCGTCTCGAGCAAGAGTGAGTTCCCGATCCAGATCCGCCGGAGACAGTGTGCCTATCGACGCGCCCGGCGATACCCCGATCCGAACTGCATCGGACTGCCGAGCACACAATGGACTTCCGGCCTGCTGCGACCGCACAACAGATGCAGCAGCGGGTACCGACCCGGCAGCGAACGCCAACAGCACGATCACCAGTGCGGCACTCGCTCGTCGCGTCGAATTCCTTCTCATCGACAGATGCTAGCAACAACGGGGCGCAGTCATTCACGAATGGATTGTCATACGCATTGTCGCAAAGGCGGCGTGTTTCAGAATCGAAAAAAATCTTCTTGCGGCAGTCATCGGTACGACAACTTTGCCTGTACTACCATTTGCCCAATGACTACAGGCTTTCCCGGTTTCGACGAGCGTCTGAACGAGCTACTCGCCCGGCAAGCGGAGAAATCCGGTCTTTCCACCGAAGAATTCATTCGGCGCGCAGTGGTGGACCGGCTCGTTCGCGAACTGTCCGACGACCAGGACTCCGACGTGGGTGCGTTACTGCGGGCCTTGCAGGCCGCCTCCGAGAAGGGCGTCGACCCGGTCGAGGTGACGCGGGCATTCGGTACCCCGATCGACGACCCCGAGAGGCTGGCAGCAGTGACTCGGACAGGGTTGATGGACACCGGATCCGACGCCGGCTACGACCGGATCGTCGCGATGGTCGCCGATGCATTGGACGCTCCGTCGGCCGCATTCTCGCTTCTCGACGACAGACGTCAGTACTTCAAGAGTGCACTCGGACTTCCGTCGGAACTCGGTGGCGCGCAGGAGGTTCCTCTCGAAGCGTCCATCTGCCGTTATGCGATCGATCTGGGCCAGCCGCTGGTGGTAGAGGACGCGAGACTCAACGACGCACTCAAGGATCATCCGTCGGTCCAGAGCAATCTGTTCGTTTCCTACCTCGGAGTTCCGCTCGTCGACGACGGCGGCCATTCCGTGGGCACCCTCTGCGTGTGGGATCGGCAGCCGCGGCAGTGGACCACCGGCCACGTTCAGATACTGCAGGACTTGGCCTGGATTATTCGCGAGCGAGTTTTCGAATAAAGGCCACTTTCCTCAACTGCTAATAGCTTTTCTCGGCCTACAACCGACCTCGGGTTTTTTTCATGAAGTCGACCGGGTGACCTCTTTCTCAGCGGTATACATTCAATGGGATATCAAAGACTTACCCATCCGAAACTAGCCACCGGGAAGACGCTGTGCCCGAAACACTCGAATCACCGCACACTCGCCCGCGGTCTGTCGAGCCCGACACCGCTGCGGTTCGCCGCACACTGGTGGACCGACTACGGGTCGATCCGCTCAACACCGCGATCACCGTCGCGGTGGATGTGCTCGCCGGTGCCGTTGCTTTGATCGGAGCGCTACTGTGGCATTCGGGCAGTCTCACCGACACCGGCTGGCTCCCATGGCTGTTCCTGCCACTACTCATCGGAATCATGGCCGGCAAGTCGATGTACCGGCGCAGCCTACGTCGCAACTTCCTCGACGAGATAGGGCCGGCCGAAACGGCTGTTGCTTTCGCGTCGCTCGCTTTGACGGTCGTGATGTTCCTGGCCGACACCGACTACCGGCCCAGCGCGGTCGTGTTGCGACTGTGGTTGCTGAGCGCGCTCACGATTGCGATCGCACGTCTGATCCGCGTCGTCGTCCAGCGCTTGCTTCGCACCAAGTTCGGATCCGCGGCACCGGCCATCGTGCTCGGCAACGATCCGATCGCACATCAACTCGTTTCTCGCACAAGACAATTTCCCGAGTACGGTCTTGCTCCGGTCGGTTACGTCGGCGATGCCCCGATCGCCGACGTCTCGCCGCAAAGCGAGCTACCCGATCTGCCACACCTCGGGCTGCCGGGCGATTTCGAGGCAGTTGCGCGTAGGACCGGTGCGGAAGAACTGATCGTTGCATTCGCTCCGACAGAAGACCGAGTCCTGGTCGGAGCGATCAGAACTGCGCATCGGCTCGGTATGCGGGTGTGGGTGGTGCCCAGGTTGTACGACGCCGTCGGCGTCAACACTCGCGTCGAGCACATCGGCGGCCTGCCGTTGATGGTGCTGCCGCACGTGAACCCCAAGGGGTGGCAGTTCGCCCTCAAAGGTGTTCTCGATCGAGTCCTGACGGCATTCGGTCTCCTGCTGCTCTCCCCCGTCTTCCTGACGCTGATGCTGCTCGTGCGCCTGAGCTCCCCCGGCCCGATCTTCTTCGCGCAGGAGCGGATCGGGCGGGACGGATTGCCCTTCGATTGCCTGAAGTTTCGCTCCATGCGGCCCCCGCGCGCATCGGACGCCGCGTTCGAGCGAAAGGCCGGGGACGCGCCCGGTGGCGTCGAGGGAGTCGATCGGCGCACCCGTATCGGAAAGATCATGCGACAGACCTCGTTGGACGAACTTCCCCAGCTGATCAATGTCATTCGCGGTGACATGAGTCTGGTCGGCCCTCGGCCGGAACGACCCGAGTACGTCGACCTGTTCGAAATGCAGATCCGTCGATACGGCGAACGCCACCGCGTCAAGGCCGGTGTGACGGGATGGGCTCAGGTTCACGGCCTTCGCGGCCAGACCTCCATTGCCGACCGCGCGGAGTGGGACAACTACTACATCGAGAACTGGTCCGTCTGGCTCGATATCAAGATCCTGTTCCTCACAGTGCTGGCCGTTCTGAAACGCGCCGAGGACTGATCGTGGTCTACGCCGAATACGGCCACGTTCGGGTCACCCCGTGATCACGTACGTCGCCATCGGTTTCGGCGCGGTGGTGGTCGTCGCGCTCGGTTGCGCAGTTGCTGTGACGATCTACCGGCGACCCCAGCGCGGAATACTGTTGCTCGCGGCATTCGTTCCACTGCACGGCCTTCTGGTTCTCGTTCCCCTGCCCGGCGTGGTGTCCGGTTGGAAGGAAGGTCTTGTCGTCTTCACGGTTCTGTGTGCGTGGTTGCGCCGACCGCGACACGTCCGTGGCTCGACGCCTCGGGTGTTCATGCCGTGGTGGCCGGCGGCGGCCCTGTTCGTCGTACTCGGCAGCATCTCCGCGTTCGCCACGTTCGGCATCGTCGGCATATTCGGTATCAAGGTGACGTTCTTCTACGTTCTGCTGGTTGTCGTGATGTGGTTCGCACCGTTCGACGCGAAGGATCGCGATCACCTCGTCTCCATCCTGATGGGTATGGGTGTGTTCACCTCGGCGGTGGGCATCGCACAACTTGTGGCCGGACCGGCTGCGCTGGTGTCGCTCGGGTACGAGTACGGCACGCAAGTGCGAACCTCGGGCGGCCTGCTCCGAACGTTCAGCACGTTCAACCTGCCCTTCCCGTTCGGGCTGTACGTGATGCTGGCCTTGCTCGTGGGCGGAGCCGTTGCCCTGGCCGATCCGCGCCGACGCCGAAACATGTTGTTCCTCTGGGCGACTCCGATGATGGTGGTCGCCATGTCCAGTTCGATCGTGCGAGGAGCAATTCTCGGGCTCGCGGTCGGGGCCATCTACTTGATCGCTGTGCGTTTCCGCTACCTCGCTGCACCTCTTGCTCTGGCGGCACTGGCCGTGGCGGTCACGGTTCCCTTCGTACCGAAGATAACGTCGGTCTTCTTCTCGTCGAGCAGCCTCGGTCAGCGTGGAGACGGCTGGGCCAACATCATCGCGAGCATCTTGGTTCATCCGTTCGGAACAGGACTGGGATCGAGTGGTTCTGCGGCAGACCGTATTTCCACTGCCGAGGGCACGGCGTTCACGCAATCCGGTCTGTCGACCAACTATCAGCCGGACAACTACTACGTGAAGGCGCTGCTCGAACTCGGCCCCATCGGTCTGTGGGTCGTGGTCGCCTTACTCGTCACGTCGCTGCTGTGGTGCACGCGCCTGTCGCGGACACTGCCCGGTGGTGACGGCGCACTGGCGCTGGGAGTCGGTGCGTCGATCGTCGCAGCCATGTTCGCCAGTCTCGTCTCGACGTACTTCGAGATCTTTCCGATCGATGTCTATTTCTGGCTCTTGTTAGGAGTGGTGGGATGCGCAGCAGCGCAACACGAATCGTCTTCGGGGCGCTCGCCCTCCGACCGGGCGGAAGCGGCGTACAGACCTACATACGCGAACTACTGAACGAGCTACCGCACTGCCTGCCGAATGCCGACCTCGCCGCATCGGTGCAGCGCGACGCAGTGAGCGAGCTCCCGCCCTCGGTGCGGCCGATCGAGCGACCCGTCTCGAGCGGTGCGGCTCGGGCAGTACTCGGAGCACTCCCCCTCGGAGCGTGCGATGTGGTTCATGGGCTGGACGTCGATCTCCCACTGCTCACGAAAGCCTTCACTGTCGCGACGGTGCACGACCTTTCCGTCATCGACATGCCGTCGGCATCGAGCCGATTCAGGGCGGCGGGTGAACAGCGGCTGGTTCGCCATGCGCTGCGTCGTGCAGATCTGTTGATAGCGGTATCGCGATTCACCGCCGATCGGATCGAAGCAGTCAGCGGCCGCGAAGCCACTGTCGTCGGGCTGGCACCGGCCGCATGGGCGGCCGTTCCCACCGACGCCGAGGTGGACGCCGTCCGCAACAAGTTCGCTCTGCCGGATCGATTCGTCCTGCAGGTCGGAACAGTGGAGCCACGCAAGAACGTTCGACTGGTGGCCGATGCGGCGGAGGAGATCGGACTACCGTGCGTGTTGGCCGGTGCCGGTTCCACCGGGCCGAGCGCCCCGCACAATTCGCATGGTCTGGGCTACGTCGACGTCACGGACCTCCCGGCGCTCTACGCTGCTGCGACCGTGACCGCCTACGCCTCTCGGTACGAGGGTTACGGACTCCCACCGGTCGAGGCGATGGCGTGCGGCGGTGCCGTGGTCGCCAGCGCAGTCGGAGCCCTACCCGATGTCGTGGGTGACGGTGCCGTTCTGGTGAAGTCGGAGAACGTGGACGACTGGGTACGGGCCATGCGGCCCATCGCATTCGACGAGGACGCCCGCGCCGCCCTCGTCGGAGCTGCGGCCGAAGCCTCACGCCGGATCAGCTGGCGTCGAACAGCGGAACTCACTGCCGACGCGTATCGAGCCGCAGGCGCGGTCTGATGGCCGAGGACCTCGCACTCGACGGCACCGAGCAGCCCCCCGACTACCGCGCAGTCGCCGCGGATCCGAAAGCTGCGGCCAAAGCCACGATTGCCGTCCTGATCAGCCGAGTGATCATCGCAGCCCTGGGATGGGCAGGCAGCGTCGTCATCGCGCGATCCCTCGGACCGGACGACTGGGGTCAGTTCAGCTTCGTCTTCGCACTGCTCGGCTTGATGTCCGTCGTCACCGATCTGGGAGTCGGACGCGTCGTGCTGGCGAAACTGATGGACGACGATCCCGAAGAGATCGGTCGAACGGCATCGTCGTTCCTGGCTCTGCGTACCGTCCTCGGGTTGGTGGGGTACGTGCTGGCCGTCGCGTACGTTCTCCTACTGCAGTATCCGGCGGAGGTGGTGCTCGCAACAGCGCTCGGCGGATTGGTCGTCGTGTTCGCCACACCGGGCCACGCCTTGAGCGTCCTCTTCCAGAGCCGTCACCGCCTGGTGCTGGTGGCCGTGGCCGAAAGTGCGGGCCAGGCAATACAATTGGCCTTGACCGTGCTGGCGGCCGTGCTGGCCCCCACCCTGCTCATCTTCGTGCTTCCAGCAGTGGTCAACGAAGTGTTCAAGCTGGTCACGAAGGGTTTCGGTATAGGCAACCGTTCCATGGGGCTGCGACCGTCGAGACACATCGAAGTGCGCCGCTGGGGGCCGTATCTGAGAGAGGCCGTGCCGCTGGCGATCGGCTTCGCCCTCACCATCGCCATGCTCAAGATCGACATGCTGATGCTCAGCCTCCTCGACACCTTCGAGGCCGTGGGACTGTATTCCATCGGCTACAAATTCTCCGACATGATCGACACCTTCGTGCTGGCGGCGGTGGCACCGATCAGCACTTTGCTCGTCGCGTCGTGGCCCCACGACACCACAGCATTCCGAGCTCGCTCACGTTCGGCCGCACTGCTGTTCGCGCTGTTCGGCGCGATGGCTGTCGCGGCGTTCATACCGTCGGCCGAGCCGTTGATCGGTCTGCTGTACGGCGACAGATTCGTCGACGGTGCTCACGCTGCCCGTCTGCTCGTGATCGGCGCAGCGCTGATGTCGTTGGTGATGCTGGGCATATTTCTGCTCGCATCGGCCGGAATGCAACGTCACTACCCCGTGGTTGCGTTGGTCGGTCTGGCCCTGAACATCGGGTTGAACCTCGTATTGATCCCGCGGATGTCGTACGACGGAGCTGCTGTGTCCACGGTCGCGACGATCGGAACCACCCTCGTCCTGCTGTGGATCGTGATTGCTCGAAGCATGCCCGTCCCCAGACTGTTTCCGTTGCAGTCCATTTCGATCGTCGTCGTGATCACCGTCGCCACGACGGTCGGGGGCTGGTTCCTGGTACAGCACTACCCCGGTCTGTGGCTGCTCGTTTCCGTTGCGGCAGCCCTACTGGTCGCGATCTCGCTGTACGCGTTCGTCGCCATAGGACTCGTCGAGTCACCGTTGCCGGGATCAGCCGAGAAAGGACGACACCGTGCACGCTCCCAGTGAGGCCGGCAGGTACATCGGACACATCACCCGATTCGGTCCGCGCGCTGCGGAGTCGAAGTTCGGTTTCACGATTTTTTCGGACCGCTGCGCATGTTATTCCAATGTTGTTGATATGCAGCTCCATTCACGAACGGCACGGCTACGCGAACAGCGCCGGTGCCCGGCTATCATCGAGCCCATCGGCTCCACGAATCACCGAAGCGGTACATCCGCTCGCATCGACGACGGAAGGGTACGCGGTTGATGTCCGTCCACGATGCCGTACACCGGGGCGACGTGCCCCCACCGATCGACCTCGCGGGACACATGCGTGAGCTCGGCCGGGCACTGCTGCCCGCCGTGATCATTGCGGCGCTGGTCGGTGCGGGCGTGTTCTACCTCAGGAGCGAGCTCACCGACAAGCAGTACGCCGCGTCGATCGTCGCCGAGATCGAACCGGTCCAGGCCCTCGTTCCCGGTGACGCGTTCATCGAGCAGATGCGTGCACCGTTCATCGAATTGGCAACCGATCGCGGCGTGCTCGATCAGGTCCTCTCACAGGTGGACGCCGGTATGGACGCGGCGGAACTGGCCTCGAGCGTAGAGCTCTCTCCCGGTACCTCGCCCGCGCTGCTGACCGTGACCGTGACGACCCGATCCCCCGAACTCGCCGCCGATCTTGCCGAGGCGATGGTGTCGACGATGGCAAGTACCGCCTCGGACAATGCGATCCGCGACTCGCAGGAGCGAACAGACGAGGGACAGTCCGCCATCGACGCGAAACAGGCGCAGGTGAACGCTCTCCCCGCCGACGATCCCAATCGGGCTGCATCACTGTCCGAGCTGGCCGAACTACGCACCCGCCAGAGCGAACTCGAGGCCGCTGCGAGTGGAGATCGACTGGTTGTGTTGTCGAACCCCGAGCAGAGCACGACTCCGGTCTCACCGAAGCCGGTCTCGGAGGCACTCGTCGCAGCTCTCGCTGCCCTCATCGTCGCGGCCGAACTGATCGTGTTGCTTCGAGGACGATTCGGCCGCAAGCCCTCTCGCTCGTGGGCGCGGCGCGTGTCCCGCAAGTACGGTGCACACTTCGACCAGACAGCCGGCGACACCATGCCCCCCGTCGTCGCTTCACGGATTGCGGCCCTCGAGCGCGGCGACCGGCCTGCGTCCAGAAGTGCGCGACACGCTGCTCCCAAGGGCGACAGCGTGATTCTCCTGTTGGTCGGGGACGGTGCGGTCTTCGAGTCGACACGGGGTCAGGGTCCGACAACCGGACATCACGAAGCCACAGCGGAATTCGGCCTGTCGGAACAGTGGTGGCAGGACACCGACGTGGGTGATGTCGAGACCGTCGTGGTGCTGGTGTCGAAACGTGGACGAGACAAGAAGGCAGCAACTGCGACGCTACGGCGACTCGGCGACTTCGACATTCCCGTACACCTGGTGTTGCAGAACAAGACCTCGACCCGACGAGCGGAACAGACCGCGCAGACGATCGCGCCGGAAGGCCAACGCAATGCCAGCTGACAGAATTGCCGTCGTTCACGAACGATTCACCGAAATCGCCGGATCCGAGCACGTCATCGAACAACTTGCCCTGCACTGGCCCGCGGCCGAGGTGTTCGCACCCATCTCCCGGCCGTCCGGGGTTCCGTCGGGAATCAGCCGCGAGCCGCACACGTCCGGCCTCGATCGCGTGTACAGCGCTTTGGGCCAACGGTCGTACGCACCTGTTCTTCCGTTGATGCCGTTGGCCTTTCGCCGCATGCCGCTCCGCGGTTTCGATGCAGTGGTGGTGAGCCATCACGCCTTCGCGACTCAGGCCGTGTTCGCCACCGACTCCCCGGTGATCGCCTACGTACACAGCCCCGCACGGTGGGCCTGGGACCCCGAACTGCGCGCAGGCGAAGGCGGCGGCAGAGCCGGAGCGGCGATCTTGACGGCGCTGTCGGCCGTGGCCCGTCGATGCGAGATCGCTGCCGCACCGAAACTGACGACCGTGGTAGCCAACTCGACTGCGGTCGCTCGTAGGATCGAAGACTGGTGGGGCCGCGACGACGCCGTGGTGGTTCATCCGCCGGTGGACACCCAGGGCTTCACTCCTGACCCGTCGATCGAGCGTGAGAACTTCTTCCTGCTCGCCGGTCGACTGGTCCCCTACAAGCGTCCCGACATCGCGGTGCGCGCTGCCGCCGAGGCCGACGTGCCCCTCGTGGTGGCGGGAGACGGCCGTGCGATGGACGCCTGCCGAGAGCTGGCCGGCCCGAAAACGACGTTCCTGGGACGGGTTTCACACGAGAAGCTCCTCGAACTTCATCGAACGACGCGTGCTCTTCTGATGCCCGGAGTAGAAGACTTCGGCATCGTCCCCGTCGAGTCCATGGCAACCGGAACCCCGGTCATCGCGTTGGGTGACGGCGGTGCCATGGACTCCGTGATTCCAGGCAAGACCGGCCTGCATGTGCAGCCGGGCACCGACGAGGCAGTCGTCGCCGGGTTCGCCGACGCCATGCGGTCGTTCACTCCCGAAGACTTCGACCGCAGTGAGATTCGCGCATGGGCCGAGGGCTTCTCGCGGGCCAACTTCCGGAGTCGTATGCAGGAGGTCGTCGATGCCGTCCGCTGAACGTAGTTATCGCTCGACCGCGCTGGATCGCGTATTCGCCGATACCCGAATAGTCACCGCGGTCGGCCCCGTTCGCGGACTCGACATAGAGCGCACGCGTCGAACGCTCACCGCCGCCGAACACGTCGACGCGGCACCGCACATCGCGCTGGAACCACGGTCGGATGCCCGACGGTGGCGGTACCGCAGCGACATCGCCGGCGACAATGTCATGTCGAGCAGCAGCCCCACCGAAGACCTGGGGCAGATGCTGACCGACATTCGATCTCGAAGAGGTACCCGCGGTCCACTCGAAGTGGTCGTGTTCGACGACCATCTCGCTGTCGACTATTCGCACGGAATCGGGGACGGCCAGATCGGCGTCCTGATGTTGGCGGCATTCTGCGACGATGCCGACGGGTCATTGGTTCCGGGACTGGCCGCAGGCTTGCCGCCGAGCACGACATGGAAAGCTCTGTGGCGTCACTACTCTCGAAATCCGAAGACACTGGCGGACTTCTGGGCACTGCGCGCTCGCCATCGGTCGGAGACGAACGGCGGGTCCGGTCCCCGGCGCCGGATCGAGAACTGGGAAGCCGGAAAAGTCAGCCGAGCCGGGTACATGAGCAGAGCCGTAGTCGACGAACTCAAGCACTGGACGGCCGAGAACCTGCCTGGAGCGACCCCTGCGTCGATATCGATTGCCCTGTGGAGCGCTGCACTTCGAGCAGAAGCCGTCGACGTCGACGATCACATCATGGTGTTGTTCAACAGCAGGCGCTATCTCGATCCGGCGCAACAGAGTTCGCACGGGAACTTTGCCGTCGGCATTCCACTTCACCTCCCCGCCAGCACGACTCCCGTCGCCATCGCTACGGCAATGCGCGAGGTGATCGAATCCGGCTGGCCCATCGCAGTACTGGGCATGTCGCATCTCCGCGATGTGGCGTCGCGTATTCGACGTTCGGCGCAGTCGCCTGACGAGAATTCGGTCGTCGAGGTTCCAGAGACGTTGCGGTTGGCCGTCAGTGACCTCGGCCGAGTGCGAGTGTTCGATCACCTCGACTGGACCGATGACGGCAGACCCCCGCAGATGGCCGCATCACTCGAACCGGACGGCCCGGACGGCTGCACGATGCTCATCGCCGAAGTTGCCGGTGGGCGAACCTACACGGCCTCGTTCTGCAGCAAGATGGTCGACGTGTCGGTCATGGATGCAGCGCTGCGGAGAATGTGTGAAGACCCAGTGGCGCTGCTCCGCGATGTGTATTGATCTGCCGGAACGACCTTCGCTGCACAGACGGGCCTACAGATGACCGAAGAATCGACAGTGCTGTTCCTGGCCCACACCGGGCAGGTCTCCGGCGCCGAGAAGGTCCTGCTGGACTTGATCGACGAGGCCGAGCGCCGCGGCCACGACACTGTGATCGCGTGTCCGAACGGCCCACTGGCCGATCGCGTCCCCAGGACGACGCGACACATCCCCATCGGCGAACTCGGTCTGGGTGGCGAACGAGGAGCGGCCAGAGGTATCGCGGCGATACGCATGTTCGCGAGGTGGGTCATCGCATCACGTTCGGTGCGCACAATTGCCCGCGCGCCGGGTACGGCCACTGTCGTCAACTCGCTCTTCGCCCTCCCGGTCGCCGCATTGTCCCGCCCGCCCCGCGGTGCCTCATGGCTGGTCCACGACACCATGACGTCCCTCAAGCAACGTCTGGTAGTTCGCTACGCCCGCTCCGCAATTCGGGTAGCGGTTTCCGTATCGGAAGCCACTGCGGTACCTCTCCGTGCGGCCGGCCTTCCGGTCGTGGTCTCACACAACGGAGTCACGTGGCCGGTACCGCGTTTCGGCGGCGAGCTGCATTCCCCGCCGGTTGTCGGCATACTCGCCCTCCTCACGCCGTGGAAGGGCCATCGAGTACTGCTCGACGCCGTGGCCACCCTCCCCGATATTCGTGTCGAACTGGCAGGGGGGAGCTTCCCCGGTGACCGCGAGTACGTCGCGGAGCTCCACGAGCGAGCATCTCGACCCGACCTCGCGGGCCGTGTCGAGTTCCTCGGACACACCGACGCCCCATCGGCGCTGCGCAGATGGGATGTGGTCGTCTCGGCAAGTACGTCACCGGAGGCCGGTCCGTTGTCGGTGCTCGAAGCAATGTCGTACGGACTTCCGGTGATCGGAACCGACCACGGTGGCACCCACGAGTTCCTCGCCGACGGTGCCGGGATTCTCGTCGCACCCGGTGATGCTGCCGCCCTCGCCGGTGCAATCTCGACCGTCATCGGCGATTCGGATCGACGTCGCGCTCTCGGCAGCGCCGCGAGATACCGAGTCGCAAGCCGCCACGACATCGGTGAGACGCTCCCCGAACTGTTGGCACGCTTGACCAGCTGACCGAAAAGCCGAACGGACAGGATACGAGTGGGGACTCGGCGAAAGTCGATCCCCGCAATCACGGCTGTGTTTCAATCGGTTGCCGATTGGAACGATAGGGGCCGAAATGACTCGCGCTGCGACCAGATCGAACGAGCATTATCAGTGGGGCGTCGGGGTGATGACGTCTCTCGCCATCACCACTGTGGTCAAACGCATCGTCTCGGCGGCTGCTCTGTCCATGGCCCTTGTGGTCACCCTCGAGCTGGCATACGGCTACGGCGCCACCACACCGCTCCCGTCGATCGTGCAATGGACCTCCATGATCGCCGCGTACATCATGGGCGCGTTCTGGTGGTTCGGCCCGTGGCCGACACTCGGGCAGGCGTTCGCCTTCGTCGTCATTGCTGACATCGCGATCTTCGGAGCCACCATCACAGCGAACTTCGCACCCGAGGTCACGCTCGGGAAATGCACGTTCCTCATCCCCATTGGAATGCTGGCCGGCTTCTTCTTCGACAAGTGGCGTTTGGCCGCGCACATCGCACTGTGCTTGGCCGGCACGTCCATCGTTGCGGTGTTCATCGTGATGGAGCGAGACGTGGACATATTCGTCGCGGTTGTTCTGTGGGCACCGATCGTGGTGACGCTGACCGGCTTCGTGGTGATACTCCAGGCCACGACGCAATCCATGCGCCTGGAATTCGAGTAACGACCGGACACTCGATCAGAAAGTCAGTAGGACCTTGCTCGATCGAGACGCGTCCGCAGCCAGCGCGAAGGCGTCGAGCGCCTCCGCAACGGGATACTCCGCTGTGATGACGGCTTCGACGTCGAGCGAGCCGTCCGCCAAAGCCTCGATGACATCGTCCATCTCGTCGTTGAAACGGAAGGAACCGACCAGGTCTATCTCGCGGGTGATCGCCAGCGACACCGGCACCGGCTGATCCCCCGCCGGCGGTAGCCCGACCATGACCACTCGCCCGCCGCGCATGGTGCCGTCGATCGCCGAAGCGAGGCCGCGGTGGTTGCCCGAGCACTCGAACGTGACGTCCGCCTCCACGGAGGCGATCGCTGCGGACTCACGAGCATCGATAGTTCGATGCGCCCCGAGTGCACGTCCCACGTCGAGCGAGAACGCCGTCAGGTCGGCCGCCACGATGTGTGCCGCACCCGCCCGCGCGGCGACCGCCACGACGAGGGCACCGATCGGGCCGGTGCCCACGACGAGGACGGTCTTGCCCGAGACGTCGGCGGCGCGCTCGACGGCGTGCCAAGCGACGCTCGCAGGCTCGGCCAACGCTGCGATCCTCAGATCGAGTCCCTCGGGCAATGCTCTGAGCATCCGTGTCGGGACGGCGACGTGCCCGATGAAGAGTCCGTCGTTGTGCGGTACCTGCGCGGCACTGCCCATGTACCGACACCCGGGCGACAGGTTCGGACGATCCGCCGGATACTTCGCGCCCGTTCCGCCCGGTGTTGCCGGGTGGAACGTCACCGTGGTGCCCTCGACGGGTCCGCTACCGTCCTCGGCACGGCGAACCACCGTTCCCGATGCCTCGTGGCCCAACCTCATCGGCGCTTCAACACCGATTGTCCTGCCGCACCGTGCTGCCAGTCGGCGATGTCGGCAGCAATCGCATCGAGGTCGAAACTGTCGTGCCAAGACAGGTCGACGGGGCCAGCGTGTCTGCACCGATACGGTCCGGATTGCTGAAGGCGCGCGACGCCGTCGACAACGACACACCTGCCTGTTGCGCCACCTGTGTGAGGGTGGGTGCCATGGTTCACCTCGGATGTTGTTTGTGATGCTGAGCACAACGAATGCAGGTATTGCGCAATATTGTCAACACCTTGCGCAAAAGCCTGGAGGTAGCGGCCCGCCCGTCTTTGACAGACTCGACCCGACAGCTCGACCGGCGAACAGGAGATCCACCGTGCGCACCTTTCCCCTCCCCCAGACCGGCGCAAGCGTCTCGAGCATCGTGCTGGGGTTCATGCGCATCACCGATCTGGACGAGAACCAGATCAGAAGGCTGGTGGACACCGCCCTCGACGTGGGCGTCACCGTGTTCGACCACGCCGACATCTACGGCGGCACCCCGCACACGTGCGAGAAGCGATTCGGAGATGCGGTGAAGCTGACTCCGGCCCAGCGCGAGCGCGTCGAGATTCAGAGCAAGGTTGGCATTCGCGAAGGCTGGTTCGATTTCTCCAAGGATCACATCGTCACCACGGTCGAAGAATCCCTCACTGCACTGGGTGTGGATCATCTGGACACGTTGCTGCTGCATCGACCGGACAGCCTCGTCGAACCGGAGGACGTGGCGGCGGCGTTCGACGAGCTGCACGCGTCGGGCAAGGTCTTGACCTTCGGCGTCTCCAATCACACACCCGGACAGATCGAGTTACTGAAGACCGCTGTGGAACAACCGATTCTGTTCGATCAAGTGCAGCTGAGCATCGTTCATTCCCCCCTGATCGCGGCCGGCCTCACCGCCAACATGAGCTCGGAGGATCAATCGATCGATCGCGACAACGGATTGTTGGACTACGCGAGGGCGCGCGGCATCACCTTGCAGGCGTGGTCGCCCTTTCAGAGCGGTAGCGCCTCCGGCGTCTTCGTAGGAGACCGAGTGAACTATCCAGAACTCAACACCGCACTCGATGAGATTGCCGAGTCGCACGGCTCGACCCCGTCGGCGATCGCGACAGCCTGGATCACTCGACATCCCGCGAACATTCAGGTTGTGCTGGGCACCACGAACCCCGATCGAGTGGTCGAGGCCGCCGCAGGTTCGGACCTGCGTTTGACCAGGCAGGAGTGGTACCGACTCTTCGTCGCCGCAGGTCACACCTTGCCCTGAGCGTTGCTCAGCTGCGTCACATCCACCGTTACCATCTCGTTACTCACTCGCTATCGCTCCGTGATGGGGAGGCCTCGATTCGGTGACGTTGCGCTGTCAGGATTGCCGCACGGCATACGACGGAACCTGTAGCCCTCGGGTTCCAGCCAGAGCATGCCGGTCGCTAGGCCATCCGAACTGAGAGGTTCGCACCGTGACTGTCACCGACCACCTCGAATCTCGAATCGCACCCATCGTGCGCAGCCGTCCCGGCTACTCGATCACGACCGAGTCGTACTCGGCAGACCTGACTGTCGTCCGGGCAACCGGCGATCTCGAGCTGAACTCCCGCGCCGATCTGGAACACGCAATCCGGGAGGCCCTGCACAAGGAAACCGTTGTGCTGCTGGACTTGTCGGCGGTGTCGTTCATCTACTCCGGCGCAGCCAGCGTGATCATCGACGCCGCTTCCCGCAGCGCCGGCCGGCTCGAAGTCTTCGCGCCGACGCGGCCGGCGCGCATGATTCTCGAAGCCCTGGGTGCGGCGGCGATCGTGACGGATCCGCGTCGGTACTGACGGCCCAGGTTTGCAGAAGGCCGCATCCGGCAAACCCTCGGTGGACAGCGACTCCGGGGCGGCTGTCGTATCGCCGTCCGGAGCACTTCATGCACCGAGGCGAGGATCGACAATGTCCGACCAGTTCAGCAAGACCGACCCCACTTCCGCATTCCCGATGCCGGAGCGGGCAGAGCAGAATCGCTTGGACCACCCCGGGCTGACGCGCGACATGGTGACCGCCCCCGATCACGGCGAGAACTCCTACCGGGGATCGGACCGTCTGCACGGTCGTAAGGCCCTGGTCACCGGCGGCGATTCGGGAATCGGGCGGGCCGTCGCACTGGCTTTTGCTCGCGAAGGGGCCGATGTCGTCATCGCTCATCTCGAGTCCGAGGGTCCTGACGCTCAGGCCACCGTCGACCTGATCGAGAGTGCAGGCCGAGCAGGCAGGGCGATCGCGTGTGACGTGACCGACGAAGATCAGTGTGTCCAGCTGGTGGACACCGCGTCCGACGTTCTGGGCGGACTCGATATCGTCGTCAACAACGCCGCGTTTCAGATGGCTCAGATGGGCGGCATCGCCGACATCACCACCGAGCAGTTCGATCGCGTACTCAAGACCAATCTGTACGCTCTGTTCTGGATCTCCAAACGCGCTGCAGAAACGATGGACGCAGGCGCGACCATCATCAACACCACCTCGATTCAGGCATCGAATCCATCTCCGGAGCTGATGGATTACGCCACCACCAAAGCGGGAATCGTAGCCTTCACCAAGGGTCTCGCCGGCGACCTGGCAGCGCGTGGTATTCGCGTCAACGCCGTTGCGCCAGGACCAATTTGGACCCCACTGATCCCGGCCACGATGCCGGCCGAGAAGTACGAGAAGTTCGGCGAAACCGTTCCTCTCGGACGACCCGGCCACCCCGCGGAGCTGGCTCCGGCGTACGTGTTCCTGGCATCGAACGAGTCGAGCTACATCACGGGCGAGACCATCGCCGTCACCGGCGGCACGCCCTTCAACTGACCCCGTCGGCGTCCGTGTGGTCGCGCCACGCCAGAAGCACACCGCTACCCTCGGGTCGTCGCCAGGGCAGGAACAGCGCAACAGCGATCGCGCACGTCATGGCGGCCCCGACTGTGACGAACGATGCGAGCTGAAAGCCTTCCAACGAGGCCGCCTTCATCGCGTAGATCAGGTCCGCTTTCTGCGTCGCGAAGATCGGGTTGGTGGGCGCTTTCACGATCTCGATGACGCTGATAACCGTTTCGCGAGCGAACGCTTTTTGGTACGGCTCCATGATCGCGTCGGGTATCGCGTCGATCTTCGGACTCACCTGTGCGGTGTAGATCGACGCGACGATGGATCCGAGGACGGCAACTCCGAGGGTTCCGCCGACCTCCCGGGTGGTGTCGTTCACCGCGGAGCCGGCACCTGCTTCGTCGAGCGACACCGAAGACATGATCGATTCGGTGGCCGGGCCTTGCACGATTGCCAAACCGAGGCCCATCAGCACCATCGACACCACAACCGGTCCCAGATAAGGGGTTTCGACCTTCACCTGGCCGGCGATGAACATCCCGACGCTCATCACCACCAAGCCGAAGACGATCACGGCCGTGGTTCCGATGCGCTGTGCGATCACCGTGGCCATGGGTGCGCCGATCGCGATGGACACCGCGAAGGGCAACGAGTGGATGCCGAACTGCAGCGGCGTCAGCTCCATCACGCCTTGGAAGTACTGGGTGATCATGAAAAGGAACCCGAACATACTGAAATAGGCGACGGCAATCGCCAAGGCCGGCAACGAGAACCGCCTGTTCCGAAACAGATTCAGGTCCAGCACCGGGGATGGTGTCCGGAGCTCCCACCAGACGAACCCGGCAAGAGCGACGGCACCGGCAACATAGGCAACGACACTCGTCGCAGACAACCATCCATTGTGCGGCGCTTCGATGATCGCCCACACCAGCACCGTGATACCGGCCAACGACAGCGCGATGCCCAGCGGGTCGTATTTCCCGACGTGCTCGGCCCGCGATTCCGGGACACACCACACAGCGGCTATCAGAACCGACAGCGCCACAGGAACATTGATCCAGAACACCGAGTGCCACGAGAAGTGCTCGAGCAGAAAACCGCCTGCTGTGGGACCGATAGCGATCGCGAAACCTGCCATCGCGGTCCAGGCGGCGATGGCCAGCGCCCGCTCCTTGGCGTCGGTGAAGATATTGATGATCAGCGCGAGCGTTGCCGGGAACACTGCTGCCGCACACACACCCATCGCCGCCCGAGCTAGGACGACCTGCCCTAGATCCGCGGCAAGAGCGCCGCCGACGGACATGACCGCGATACCGGCCAGCCCGAAAATCATGACCCTCTTTCGGCCATAGCGATCACCGAGGTGACCGAACGCAAGCAACAGTCCGGCAAACGTCAGCGTGTACGCGTCGACCACCCACTGAAGCCCGCTGATATCGGCACGAAGCTGCAACCCCATGGAGGGCAGCGCAACGTTGACGACGGTGTTGTCGAGAACGACGAGCAACTCAGCTGTGCAGATGACGAGCAGCGCCAGGTATCGCCGACTCCGCGGCGGGGCATCTGCTCGGTGACGGGAAGTTGTAGGCAACGACATCAGGATCCCTTCGACTATGACGATCGGCATAGTTCCCGAAGGGAAAGTAACTGTAACTGGGTGTTATAGCAACAGGGCCAACCGCTACCGACTCATGGACGAGGAGGGTTCGACGCGTCCAGTACCGCCCCGAGCAGGGCCAACAGTTCGGTTTCCGTCCGGTCCAGAGCGGTGGTGGATCGCTGCGCCTTGGCCACGATCAGCGCGCCTTCGATGGCGGCGATCGAGAAAGTCGCCAACGTGTAGGACCGCTCGCGGGCCAATCCGCGCTGCCACAGGGACGCCGCGATCACGTCCTCCCAGGACGAGAAGGACTCACCTGCCGCCGCGACAGCGGCCGGCGCATGCAGCCCCTCGAGCGCAGCAGGCGCGACCGGGCACCCTGCAACGTAATCCGTCGCCAGCAGCTCGCTTCGGAATCCGTCGATGATCGCCCGGACGGTTGCCGCCGGACCGGCCGAAGCCAGACCGGCCGAGATCATCGCGCTCATCGCGGCACCCGCGGTTCGCGTTGCCTCCTCCACCAGCTGAGGCTTCCCGCCAGGGAAATGGTGATAGATCGAGCCACGCGGCGCGCCCGCGTGGTCGATGACGTCGGCCAACGAGGTGGCTTCCACTCCACGCCGACGGAACAATTGCGCGGCGCTGCGCAGCATGTCTGCCCGCGCGCTACTCCGATTGGCCATTCGAACCCTTCTCGACCGTTATTGACGTAACGCGAAGTTACATCTAGGGTCGCGTTGTCTATGCTGCTGAGCATAGCCCGCAACGGCTATCCACTGGAATCGGAGCAACGCCATGTCCCCCGACACCGAGGTCATCGACCTGAGCAGCCCTCTCACACTCGCCTGCGGGCAGATCCTGGCGAACCGCGTGATGAAGTCGGCTCTGAGCGAGGGACTGGCGACGGCCGAGCATGCACCCGACTCTCGCCTCGAGACGCTGTACCGCCAATGGGGTGCAGGCGGCTACGGCCTTGTTGTGACCGGCAACGTCATGGTCGACCGATCCCATCTCGGAGAACCGGGCAACGTCGTCATCGAAGACGACCGCGACCGCGACGCACTTGCTCGGTGGGCAAAGGCGACATCCGACGGCGGCGCACCCATCTGGATGCAGCTCAATCACCCGGGCCGGCAGGCCAATCCGATCGTCACCCGCACCAAGCCCGTCGCACCGTCCGCCATTGCCCCCAACATCCCGGGCATTCCGGCACCGCGTGCGTTGAGCAAGAACGAGATTCGCAACATCATCGATCGATTCGCCACGGCAGCAGCTGTGGCCGAGTCAGCCGGCTTCGACGGCGTCCAGATCCATGGCGCACACGGCTACCTGGTGTCTCAGTTCCTGTCGCCACTGTCCAACAAACGCGACGATGAGTGGGGCGGCGACCTCGACGGGCGAATGCGGTTCGTTCTCGAAGTGGTCCGCGCCATCAGGTCAACGGTGTCCCCCAGCTTCGCCGTGGGAATCAAACTGAATTCGGCAGACTTCCAGCGCGGCGGGTTCAGCGAAGAAGAATCGCGGATCACCGTCGAGCATCTGGTCCGAGAATCCATCGATCTGATCGAAATCAGCGGTGGTAGTTACGAATCCCCCGCAATGATGGGTACCTCGAGTACCCGAGAGCGCGAGGCCTACTTCCTGGAATACGCGCGGACGGTACGCGACGCCGCAGGAACGGTGCCACTGGCCGTAACCGGAGGATTCCGCACCCGCTCGGTGATGAGTTCGGCGGTCCAGTCGGGCGAGTGCGACATGGTGGGTCTCGGCCGTCCCACGGCCCTCGACCCGGCCGTCGCGAACTCTCTGGTCGACGGCACGCTGGACCGGGTCGAGTCGCCGCGCGTGGCTCTGCGCGTCCCGTCGAAGTCCAGCGCGTTCAAGCAGATCAACGGCGCTCTCGATCTGCAGTGGCACACCGACCAGTTGCAGCTCATCGGTGCTGGGCGGCAACCGAATTCGAGTCGTCCGGCGTGGAAGACTGCGGCCACGATGATGCAGCGCAACGGCTGGGACGCGTTCCGCAACCGTCGCGGCACGGGCAATCCGACCAGCGCTGCCAGTGCTGCGAAGTTTCGACGCGAGCGCTTGATCGGCAAATACGTCGCGAATCCCATCGTCAACGGATTGACATCCATCGGTGTGACCACCTCGCTGGTGACCGACATCGAGACAGTGGGCCGTAAAACCGGACTCGCCCGGCGCGTGCCGGTGTCGGCGTCGTTCGACGACTCCGGTGCGTGGCTGATATCCCAACACGGAACCAGATCCGGCTGGGGAGCCAACATCACCGACGAGCCGAGGATCCGCATTCGCGTGGGTAGCCGGTGGCGCACCGGAACAGCAACGTTCGTGCCCGACGACGACGTTGCCCTCCGAGCACGATCCTTCTCGAACAATCCGGTACTCGGACTTATCATCGGAGCCGGCTTCCGTGCGTTGCAGACCGACCCCGTTTCGGTGCGAGTCGAGTACGACGTTTGACCAGTTCTTCGCAATTTACTTAGGTTTGGTTTACTTAAGTTATGAAGAGACTCCCCCACTTGTCCGTTGCCCTAGGCGCGGTCCTTGCTGCCGCCCTGATGTCGTCCTGCGGTTCGGACACCGAGCCTGCAGCCACAAACCCGGCGACCCACACGGTCACCACGCAGTTCGGCACCGTGGAGGTACCGGATCGAATCGAGTCGGTCGTCGTGATCGACGGACGACGCGACCTCGACATCGCCCTGGCATTCGATCTGCCCATCGCCGGAATGCCGGTGGAAACCGAAGCTCCGCCCGAAATACCGGGTCCTCTGACCGAGCCCACCAGGATGCTGCTCGCAGACGGTGTTCCCGAACTGTATCCGCGAAACACCGTCGACCTCGAAGCCATCGCACGTGTCGATCCTGACCTGATCATCGGGCGCGACGAGGTGATCGAAGAAATCTACGACCAGCTCAGCCACATAGCGCCAGTACTGCCGGTGGGCTCCACCGGCACCGGAGTCAGCTGGCAGCAGGACGTGACAACGATCGGCGCGGCACTGAATCTGCAGGATGAGGCCCGAACGATAATCGACGAATACACCACTGGCGTAGACCAACTCACGACGCAGTACGCCGATGCGATCGCCGATACCGCCGTCCTACCTGTCAGCACGTCGGAGCAAGGCGGGATCTCGATAGGACGCGACCGGGTGACATCCATTGCACTGGAGGATGTGGGAGCCCGCTTCGGCTCCGCCTGGGCCGCCGCCACCCCGGAGATCGAATACGGACCCGAGAACGTCACCGCCGCATCCGACGCAGTGGCGATGATCGCCGCGATCACGTCGGAGGAGGATCTGCAGGCGATGAACGCCAACCCACTGTGGACCGGATTACCGGCGGTGCGCAGCGACCGGATCGTGCGGACCGACAAGTTCACCAACGACGGTGGTCCCCTCACCGCCATGTGGGCCCTCGGCTTGGTGGAGAAGCTCTACGCCCCGAGTTGATCGTCGCGTGGTCCGACACCCGTCGGACAGGGTGGACTCGAATTCCTCCACGCGACAAGTGACACAGGCCACACCCGCGGTGATGATTGATGCATGACCAACTTTCCCACTCTCGACCCCGAACTCGCCGCAGCCGTCACGATGCTTCCGAGCATCGATTTCGGCGACGTTCCGTCGGCGAGGTCGACGTTCAGCTCACTCCTCGATGCCATGCTCGCCGATCTCTCGATGGACGGAGTATCTCTACGCGAGCTCACCGTCCCCGGGCTCGACGGCGCTCCGGACGTCGTCGTCCGATTCTTCAAGCCGGAGCAGTCCGACGGGCCGCTGCCCGTGTTGGTATGGATCCATGGCGGCGGATTCGCAATCGGGACAGCGGCTTCCAGTGATCCCTACTGCGTGGATGTCGTTCGGGAACTCGGATTCGCAGTGGCGAGCGTCGAGTACCGGCTCGCCCCCGAGACCCCGTTTCCCGGGCCCCTCGATGACTGCTACGCCGCGCTTACGTACATCCACTCGCACGCGGACGAATTGGGAATCGACCCGACGCGGATTGCCGTGGGAGGGCAGAGCGCCGGTGGTGGCCTGGCAGCCGGAACGGTTCTCCGCGCTCGCGACGAAGGCGTCGTACCGGTGGCGTTCCAGTTGCTCGAGATCCCCGAACTCGACGACCGCCTCACCACCGTGTCGATGACCGAGTTCGTCGATACACCGATGTGGCACCGCCCCAACGCAATCCTGTCCTGGCAGTACTACCTGGGCGAGACCTACAGCGGACCGGACGACCCGGACGTCTCGATCTACGCCGCCCCGGCTCGCGCCACCGATCTTGCCGGTCTTCCTGCAACGTACGTCTCGACGATGGAGCTCGATCCGCTTCGCGACGAGGGCATCGACTACGCAGTGCGGTTGCTGCGGGCCGGAGTGAGCGTCGAACTGCATTCGTTCCCGGGCACTTTCCACGGCTCCGCGCTGCTGGCGACCGCGGAGGTGAGCAAGCGCGGACATGCGGAGGCGTTGGACGCCCTTCGCCGGGGCTTGCGCCTTCGTGTACACGCCTCGTAGCGTCTGTTCATGCAAGGACTGATGTACCGGCTCGCGGAGCTCGATGCCGACTCCGCGGGCCTGGTGCGCGTGATCGACTATTTCGACGCACTGATCAGACACGGCGCGGACACGTCCGCGATGCTGCGCGCCAGCGCGGCGTTGGCCGACTGCGTCGTCGGAATCGACGTCGTCGGCACGTCAGGCGGACACCGCCAGCATGCGCGGTGCGATCCGAAGGGCCGCTGGCTCACCCAGGCAGTCGCCGAGCGGTCCGAGACCAAGGACGTCGTCGTCGACGACGTCGTGATGGGTTCGGTGTGGATCGAGCGCGCAGGTCCCGCACTCGCTCTCGACGAGATGCTCGTCGATCGAATGGCCTTGACCGCAGCCATCATTTTGGTGCCTCGGCACATTCCGTCCGCGGCCGAACACACCCGAGCAGTCCTGTTTCCGATGGACGACATCGCACTGTTGAGTTCGCTGACCGCGTTGCACATCGAGCCGACCGCACGGGTACGAGTTGCCATTGCTGCTGCCGGCTCTCCGACGGAAACCAGCATGCCGACCGCCGGACGATCCATCCCGATCTCAGTGGACGACCACGCGATGTATCTACTGCAGGGTGAACCGTCCGCAGCCCTCGTGGGCTCCGGTTGCGTAGGCGTTTCGTTGGCCCTGACGGCGTCCGAACTCCATCGGCATCTCGGAAATGCACGGTTCGCTCTGGCACAGGCCGGCGAGCTCGAGCCGGTGGTGATCGCCGATAGATTCGGCGCACTGAATCTGTTGGCGAAGGGAAATACGTTGGTAATCAGCGATATTCCCGATCTCGTACGCATAGCCGAACTTCGCACGACCACTCACGGGATCGAGCTCATCAGCACCCTCCGCACCTACATGGGTTCGGGCAGCTTGCGTGCAACCGCCGACCGGATGCATCTTCACCACAGCAGCGTCGCGCATCGTCTGGCCAAAATATCGGAGGCGGTCGGCTATCCGGTCGATTCCATCGAGCACCGTGCCCGTGCAACGGCAATGATGATGGTGCTCGACGGCAGTGGTGCCGGAGTCGCATAATCACCCGATGGCACCGATACCCACGGGGACACTGAGAACCACCGACACCGGCTTCGCCCTCGAATTGAGCAGGACCATCTCGGCACCACGCGAGGACGTGTGGGCACACCTCACCGAATCTTCCCGGACGGCACTGTGGTTCGGTCCATGGGAGCGCATTTCGGACAACACCATTCGGGTCACGATGAGTTTCGAGGAGGGCGAGCCGGCCTCGGACATGATCATCGAAACGTGTGAGGCACCGGGCCTCCTGGCAGTACGGATGACCGGCGAGGGCCAGTGGCCACTCGAGGTCCGCCTGACCGAGAGAGGCACAGCGACCCTTCTCGTGCTCGTACACAGTTGCGAAAGCACGGACGGTCTGGGCGACATCGGACCGGGGTGGGAGTACTACCTGGACATGTTCGTCGCGGCCGGAAGCGGCGACCCACTCCCGAGTTTCGACGACTACTACCCATCCCAGCAGGAGTACTACTCATCGCTGCGCCCGCAGTGAATCAGTGGTGTCGCAGCGCGTCGATGAGCTCCTCCTTCTTCAGTTTCGAGTAACCTTCCAGGCCCAGTTCTTTGGCTCTGTCGGTCAATTCGTCCACGGTCCAGTCCTCGTAGGATCCGGACTTCCCACCTTTCTCACCGATCTGCTCCCTGCCCTCTTTCGCGGCTGCGTTCGAGATGCGAGCAGCCTTTTCCTTCGAGTTGCCTTCTTCGCGAAGCTTCTCGTACAGGCCCTGATCCTTCAACTGCGGCTGGTCGTCGGTTTCGTTGTTCTTCGCCGGCATCGGAAACTTCCTCTCGCTGGACTACATCGATTGTTGGAGCCCTACCCGGTGTGCAGGACGACAAACCCATCTAGGCGTGGTGTGCATCGAGTGGCATCGGGTAAGCGAACTGGATGCACTTGGATCGACCGGCCTCAGCGGGCCCGGACACCACCGACAACACACATGCCACCGACGCAGACGTCGCGCCCCTCTCGGTCGGCGTGGTCAGTGACGACGGCTTTGCGTCGACCGTCGCGTCCGCCATCATCGAGAAGTTGCCCGATCACGCGATGATCGACGGGCACCGGCGAGAACTACGGGTGTCCGGAGCATCGGTTCCGCTCCCACCCACCGCAACCGGTGCCGCCCCACTCGGTCAGTGGCTGGCATCAGTGCAAGCCACCGACAACTACGACATTGTCTTGTGTGTCTCGGAGGTTCCTCGCCGCCTCGGGTCGCGCCCGGTGATCGCCGAGATTCGAGGCGGTACGACGGGCGCGCTGTACGTGCCCTCCTTCGGAACACTGGCGGTCCGGCGACGCGCTGTCTCGGCCGCACTGGCGGTATTGCACGAGTTGATCGAAGCCGACGACCCCTCACGGCAACCACGTAGATACTCTCGCTCTCGCTGGGCTCCGAGTGATTCCGGGGAGGGTGCCGAAGTTCTCCTGACGTCGAGCATATTCGGGCGAATCAGGTTGGTATCGGGAATGATTCGGTGTAATCGTCCGTGGCGGTTGGTTCCCACGTTGTCGAGCGCGCTTGCAGCCGCGAGCGCAGCGTCCGCCTTCGGTGTGTTCTACGCGAGCATCTGGCAGATGGCGGCGTCGATGAGCCTAGGACGACTGGCGATGATCGGAGTCACCGCGGTGATCGCCATGACGGTGTGGGTCGTCTTCCCCAACGGGCTGTGGGAGAAGCGATCGTTCCGAAGCTCGACGATCGATCGCTGGATGTACAACGCAGCCACCCTCGGAACGGTCCTGGCCGGTGCGCTCTGCATGTACGCGCTGCTGTTCGCAGTCGTACTGTTCTCGGCAGCGGTGGTCATTTCGCCGGACTTCCTGACTACACAGATCGGTCGCGACGCGACTCTTGGCGACTATCTCTCCCTCGCATGGCTCGCCGCTTCGCTGGGTACGGCGGCAGGCGCAGTCGGCTCCTCCGTGGCAAATCGCGAGGACATTCTCGGTGCCACCTACGGTCACCGCGAACTGATTCGTCGAGAGTCGGCCAGCGCGTCCTCGTAACGACCGTCGAACCCTCGGCGTTGTGAGTGAGAACAACCAGATGTGGGTACGTTCGGGATATGCCATATCTCGAACGAGTTGCCGATGTCTTCGTACTGAACCTCGGAAGCCGAGGTGTCGACGACACCGAAAACCGCATCAGTCCGGATTGGGTTGCCGAGATCAATACTCTGCTCGACGAAGTCCAGGCCAGTTCCGGTGCCGCTGCGCTCGTCACGACAGCGACAGGCAAGTACTTCTCCACCGGAGTGGACCTGTCGTGGGGTGCGGAGAATCTCGACCAGATCAACCGATTCATCGGCACCGTTCAGGAGATGTTGGTGCGCTTTCTGACGCTTCCGATGCAGACAGTCGCGGCCATGCAGGGACACACTTTCGGTGGTGCCGCATTTTTCGTGATGGCGCACGACTACCGGATCATGCGATCCGATCGCGGCTTCCTCTGCTTCCCCGGTGTCAACATCGGCGCGACCTACAGCCCGGGAACCGTCGACATGGTGCGAGCGAGACTGGCTCCCCATGCGTTCCACGAGGCACTCACCACCGGACGCCGCTACGGCGGAGGTGACGCCATGGCACTCGGGCTTGTCGATGCTGTATCGCCCGCCGATTCACTGCTCGACGACGCCGTCGCCCGCGCAGGCGACCTGGCCGGAACTCGTGGCGACGTTCTGGGCGAGATCAAACGCACCATGTACGCCGGTGAGATCCGTTCCCTGCTGACGCCTGTCGCAGGCGTCGACGAAATGGAATGGGCCTCGAACTAGGTAGGCCTCATTTTCCAGTCACGAGGGGCGCGACCTCGGTGCCGAGCAATTCGATGCCGCGAAGCAGGTCGCTGTGCGCCAGCCGCGGATTGGTCATCTGTAGCGACAGTCGATCCACACCGCCCAGTTGCTCACCCACTCGCAGAATCTTGTCTGCCACCGTCTGCGGATCGCCCATGAAGAACGCGCCGTTCGGGCCGGAAGTGGCGTCGAACTGTTGCCGGCTCGGTCGGGCAAATCCACGCTCACGGGAGATCTTGGTGAACATCTCGTTCCAGCCGGGATAGATGGTGTCGGCTGCAGCCTGGGTTGTCTCGGCGACGAAGCCGAACACGTGCAGACCCACCTTCAGCTGCTCGGGCGGGTGACCCGCTTGCGCGCCGGCGCGGCGGTAGAGGTCGACGAGCGGAGCGAACTGGCGTGGCTCGCCGCCGATGATGGCGATCATCAGCGGGAGTCCCAGAAGTCCTGCGCGAGCAAAGGATTCAGGGGTGCCACCTACACCGACCCAGATCGGCAACGGGTCCTGAAGTGGGCGCGGATAGATCCCCTGTCGGTTGAGCGCCGGACGGTGCCGACCCGACCAGGTGACTTCTACGTTGTCGCGGATCTGCAGCAGGAGGTCCAGCTTTTCAGCAAAGAGCGAGTCATAATCGGCCAGATCCAGGCCGAACAGCGGGAACGATTCGGTGAAGGAACCGCGACCCACGACCAGGTCGATCCGCCCTTTCGAGATCAGGTCCAGGGTGGCGAACTCTTGGAACACCCGCACCGGATCGTCTGCGCTGAGTACCTTGACGGCGCTACCGAGCCTGATGTTCTGGGTTCGCGCAGCAGCGGCAGCCAGGATGATCGACGGGGCCGAGTCGTAGTACTCACTGCGATGATGCTCGCCGATGCCGAACGAATACAGCCCAACCTGATCGGCGAGTGCGATCTCCTCGAGCAGGTGACTCATCCGCTCCTCTGGAGCGATCACCCGGCCGTCCGTCGGGTCGGTCACGGAAGAAACGAAACTGTCGACGCCCAGATGCACGATGGGACCTTTCGATCGGTGGTGGACGTATTCGTCAGCGTAGGTGAAACTTCAATTATTCCGCGGCAGACCAGAAGGGGCGTCTAATCTCCCCAGCGTTTCAACTCGTCCCCCGCGAAGTACATCTGTTGACTGGCACCGAAGCGAACCAACAGTTGGTGCTTCTCCTCGTAGAACCAGACCACGGTTCCGTAGACACCACTCATGGGCCCACTCAGTGGTGTCACGCCGTCGCCTATTCCGAATCCGTCCATCCCTGCACCGTACCGATCGAGGTTGCCGGAATCGGACAACCTACGCACACTCGCCGTTCGGCTTATCGCCCGCCGCGCTTACGTGCGCGCCGTTCGTCCAGCTTTCGCTTTCCGTAGCCCCATGTGATGCGGCCGAGACCCTCGAAGAGTCGGCTGGAGAGACTTCTGCGGCTGCTCATAGTGTGGCCTCGTTTCCAGTGGCGATCATGTTCTGTTGGTCCTTTCTCGGAAGCAGCAGGCTTTCCGGTACGCCCTGTACCTGGTAGCTGCGCCGAGTAAGTCGATTCGAACACGAGCAAGCACACATCGCTCACGTGTGATCTACATCACTGACTATCAATCGGGTACCGCGTTAGGCCTGCGCGACAAGTCGGTCGATCCACTCGAGCAACTCGGGGTAAGCAGCGATGTTGGTGGCCGTATGGTCGACTGCGGGAACGAGATCGGTTCCGAAGTCGAACTCCCGAACGGTGAAGCCGGTACCTCCGGCGGCGCGCCAGCGCTGCGTCAGGAGTCGGCTCTGCTCGATCTCGACAGAACGGTCGTGGATGCCGTGAACGATCATCACGGGCGCGACTGGCGCGGTGAATCCAACGGTGTTCGCCGCCGTCAGTGGGCCCAGTACGGGACCCAGCATCAGCGCGCTCAGCGACGTGCCGTCCGCAGTCAGGTCCTCGGACCGCAGTGATCCGTACCCGAGCGCGTCGGTGTTGCAGAAATCCAGTGCCGCATCGAGAGCTGCCCGTCCGCGATCATTGAACAGAGCGCGGATTCGGTCGGCCTGGTCGGGGTGCGCGCCGATCAGGCCGTCGATCGTATAGAGCATTGTCGCGGCCCACGCGGAGCCGTCCTGGCCTTCGACGCGGACCACAGGATCGGTCGGTGCGGCACCGACGAAGGCCCCGACCACGGACACGTCGGGCGCGTACGTGGAGGCGAGCTCTGCTGCGGCAGCCGACGCGACGCCGCCCGCCGAGTAGCCGTAAAGGACGACGGGCGCGTCGGTCTCACGTGCCGCGGCCCGCGCCGAGTCGAGCAGGGCACGTGCGCTGGCGACCCGGCCAAGGAACTCGTACTCGCCGGGGGTACCGAGCCCTTGGTAGTCGGTCGTGACCACCTGATACCCCTGTGCCAGAAGCGGCAACAGCGCCGGCATCGTCGTTGTCAGTCCCAACTCGGAGGAAGCCGAGCAGCGGTCAGCGATCCCGTAACTGCCCGGCGCATAAGCGATCACGGGCCGGGGTCCGGGCCCTGTCCATGCACGGGTCGGGGTGACCAGAAGCCCCGACACCGCCACTGCACGATCACGGGGATCGGCAGATCGGTACAGAATGCGCTCGGTGTGCGACCCCAGAAGGTCGAGCTGCGGCACGGGTTCTCGGCGCACGATGGACCCAGGTGCGTACGCCTCCAAATCGGCAACGGGAGCACCGTAGAAATCGGCACTACCCGGTGCCGCCGAGACGGGTGCGGCCGACAGCACGAGGGACCCGACAAGGACGGAGAGGGCGAAGGTGACGGAAAGGAGTCTCATCTCGCGGCCAAGTATGCGGCCCCGGGTGCTGATCCGCATTCGCTGTTCGCCGTCTTCCCGCTACTTTCCCAGCTTGATCCATGTCGGGACAAGGGTGCGTACCTGTGGTGCGCCGGCCAACAGCGGTGCCACTTCACGTTCGTACTCCCGATAAGCGGGATGCTGGAGAAATGTGACCGCATCCTTGGCGGTGCGGTAGTGCTGAAACGCAGTGATGCGATCGGGATCGTCGGAATCGAGACAGTAGTAGTAAGCGAGATGCCCGGGATTGTCGAGCACAGCCGGAGCCATGTGCTTTTCCCACAGGGCTCGGACAGCGTCGCGCTGGTTCGGCAGGGTCGTGTGAGAGACGACCACCGTGACGCCGGAGCCGGCCTCGGGTTCTGTTGACATCTCGGTTTCCTTTCGGTCGACGCATCCAATGCCCGCGATCATGCACCATGGGTCGGACATTCGACTGTGGAGTGAGAGGGCCGTGAGTTGGTCCGATCAGCCCCAGGCATCCCAGTACGCTTCTGATCGGGCATCGAAAACGATCACCGGAGTGTTGGGCCCGTCGAGTTGTGCTCGGTCGAGTGCGAATCCGCGCGGTAGATTCGCTCGACCGGCCTACGACCGTCAGACATGATCCACTCTGCCGGACGCCTGTCGAACAGCGTCCAGCCGGTGCGTTCGTACAGTTCGATCGCTTTGCCGGAGCGCTCGATGACATCGAGCATCGACGCACCTCCAATTCGCGCCTGCCGCAACAGCGCATCTCCGACGAGCGAGCCCCGGTGTCCCGGTCGCACGAAGAGTCGGGACACCCAGAGGGCACCCGCCTTGTCGACGATGACGACATGTCCGACGATGCGATTCTCATGCTCGGCAACCCGCGCGGCCGCCATGTTCTCGGGCGTCAACCAGTCAGCCGGATCGTGTGGCCAACGATGCGGATAGTCGTCGGATTTGTGGACGTCGATCAGCGCCTCGACACACAGCGGCAGGTCAGCTGGATCTCTCGATCGGACGACCACCATCGATCGAGTATCCCGCACCGATAGCCGTCAACGCTGATCAGGTCGCTCGGCCACCAGCGATCGCGCACGGGTGGTTTCTGTTCAACGACGCCGACCCCGAGCCTTCACGTCCCACCGCACCTCGGCTCCGTCGCAGATCACCCGAGAAGCCGGTGGCAGCAACATTTCCGACGATACCTGGACCACCGCATCGTGGGAAGCCACAGCCCAACGCGACCTTGAGTTCATCGTCGATTACGTTGCCGGACGGTCGAATTCGGCTCCTCCTCGAAACGTATCGGTTAGGCAGAGCTGCCAGGGACCGAATCAGGTTCCAGCGCTCAACTTTCGATCGTTACGATCGGCGATGCCTGCTGCACGGTGTACGAGGTCCATGGCAGGGTTGCGAGGACGTCGGGGAGGCCGGGGTAGTCCGAGACCCACGCTGTTGTGGGATCGGCGCCTTCGGTAACGCACGATGCGAGCGCAACATAGGTGCCGGCCGGGATATCGGTGACGTGTTGGGTACTGATTCCGACCTGGCCCGCGTCGTCGGTCGAGTACAGCGACTGACCGTTGCCGACGACCTCCCACACTGGAGGCAGCACTCCGCCCGGTGCGGGAGCCAACGATGTGCCGCAAGTCAGTTCGCTACCGGAATTGTTGGTAATCGTGTTTGTCACGGTCGACCCGTCGACCTCGAACGCGTACGTCACATCTGTCGACTGCGCCGCCGATGCCGTCGCGGGGAACACCAATAGTGCTGGGGCGCAGAGTAGAGCCCCGAGCAGCAGTCGGCGGGTCGATTGCATGGCAATTCTCCTCGTTCGAGCGAACTACGTCCGGTTCAACAGTCTGCCTCAAAAAATACCGATCAGCATCTTTCGAACCGAATGCAGCCTGAGGTCGCACAAAACAGGATCGAGAACCGTTGTGTCGGTGTCAGATTGCAGACGTCTACCGTCCACCAGTTCCCTGCTCCGATTCCGCACGCTTCTTGATGTATGCATTCCGAACGCGCAGGACGCGCCGAAGATACAGCTTGCCGGGGACGTCCAGGATCACAGCGCCGAGTCGTCCGCCAGGGAATGTCACCGACGTGATGTCGACCATGTGCGTGTGTTCACGTCGTGCGAGAAACAAATGCTCGTGACGCATGGAGGCAACGGGGCCGGTGACCTGCTCATCCACGAAATATCGTGAGGGCTCGTACTCCGTGATGCGACTGGTCAAGGTGAACCACACACCGAGGTGCCTGGAACGGATTTCGATTTCATCGCCCAAACGAAGATCACTTCGACCCGAGTCGACCCGCACACTCTCATCGAACGAACCCTGAGACTCGGCGTGAACGACAGCATCCGATTCCAGATCGAACACCACTGCCGGGTCCGCGTCGATCGACGTCGTCAGCCTGATGATGAAAGACATCCGCACAGCTTCGCAGGACACCTTCCGCTGATCCAGACGGCCTTCCACACAGGCGGAATCCGGTACGTCGAGCGTGTGAGAATTCGGCTATGCCTGCAACTTGGGAAGACTTCACCTGGATCTCCGACGAATACGAATGGGTACATACGGGCGTGTCGTTCACATTCGTCCACCACGACGATGCGGAAGCGGTCCTCGACGCCCTGACCACGTCGAGGACCGGCACGGTTACCGGTTTGGAGGGTGTCAATGCCGATGTCGAGGTCGTTGGCGTCGTTCAGGTGGGTGCTTGGGTTCTGGTGGTCGCACCGTCGGTTGCAGGGTTGGCCCATGAATTGATGGCACCGTTGTCGGTCGGTGGCGAGGCCCTCACCTTCGCGACTCAGTTGGGTCACAGCAATTTTGCCCAATGGGTCGACGGCGTACGAACGGCGATGTTCGATGCGCTGCTGAAGGATGGGCCGGGTTTCGATGAACTCGACAGCCCCTGGCGAGATCGCATGCGTGACGTCGGCGATGCCCCCGATACCGAGGACTCCATGCCCGACGGCCTGTTTCATACGCTGGAGGTCTATTTGGCGATGATCGTCAACCACACTGGCGTCGAACTGACTCGGGAGCTCTTGCGCAGCGCGCAGTTTCAGATAGGTGACTCCCTCGAATAGTGGAACTCGATGCGAGGTATCGCGAGCTCCACCGAGGAGTAGTCCGCTCAGCGGCGAAGCACTACATCCAACGGACCACCGGCATACCCGACTGAATCCAAGCACTCGTCGGCGGATACGTCCGAGACGAATCGACTGGGCAGCCACCCAACAAAAAACGCCCGTTCACCAGATGGTTCTGGTGAACGGGCGTTTCAGTGTGCGCCATCAGGGATTCGAACCCCGGACCCGCTGTACAAGAGATAACAATTCACGTGGATGCACTCGCGTCCATCAGTGGCCCGTTGAGCTGGGTGTTCGGCGAATCGAGTGACCATCGGCGTCCGCGTGAATCCACCCGGGTGCGCCCCAAAGTGATGAGTAAACTATGAGCACAGCGGGCCTGCTTTCAGTCCATCAGCGTCCCGCACGATCCTTCACCGTCTAAACGGACCGCCGTGGACATTCGACTCCACCATGTTTCACAGTGATGAGCTCCGTAGAACTGCTTGGAACCCCATCATCGGGACGAGGACACGCTCCGGATACGCCGCACCGAAGAGAACTTGCCCGTGCAGTGCCCATTGCCGTGGAATGCGAACCGTAGCTACATCAATGCCGATGACCGCCGTTCACGAAATATCACGGCCGTAAAGGTATGCCGGATCGTCGTCGACGATCTTGGCGAACATCCGCCAGTCCCCGACACAGGCACGAAGCTCGCCCACTCGCGCTGAGGCTCGACACCGCTCCCCATCCACGTGGTGCTCGAGGCGCAGTTTCCGCAACATCAAGAAGAATTCACGCGGGTGTCAATCACCGTGTAGTGGAGCCACTTTCCGCTTTTCACAGACCGGCGTCGCGGGCGACGAGTGCCGCTTGCACTCGGTTGGTCACCAGCAAAGCGGTCAGAATCCGACTGACGTGCGATTTGACGGTACTTTCGCGCATTCCGAGTTGAAGAGCGATGTCGGCGTTGGTATCTCCGCGTGCCAGCAGCGCAAGCACATCGTGTTCGCGCGGGGTCAACGTGCCGATCAGCGACTTCGCGGCGACGCGGTCGACGGTGCCTGTCCTGTGATATTTGTCGATCAACGCCCGCGCCGCGGTGGGGTGCAGAATCGCCGACCCTGCCGCAACGATGTGAACAGCGCGAAGTATCTCGGCGGGTGGGGTGTCTTTGAGCATGAATCCGTCTGCGCCAGCGGTGATTGCGCTGTAGACGTACTCGTCCAGATCGAATGTCGTCAGCGTAATTATTTTGGGCGGGTGAGGCAGGGCGCGCAGACGGGGAATGACGGCGATGCCATCCATCCGAGGCATACGAATGTCCACGAGCGCAACATCGACTCGAACCGCCAGAGCGTTCTCGATAGCTTCGAGGCCATCGGCCGCCTGAGCAACCACCTCGACGTCCGGATCATCGCCGAGCAGATCGCTCAGGCCGAGTCGGACCAGTGCGTCGTCGTCGACCACCATCACTCGAATCATGGCGCGGTTCTGTTCGTCAACGATGCCAAGGGAATTCGACCCCTGATCGCCCAAGCTGCGTTCTCTTCGGGTCCAGCGTCGATCGAGCCATCGAGCGCACGGACACGCTCTCGCAATCCAACCAATCCGAAGCCCGGAGGCGCCTGCGGGTCCAGGCTGGTCCCGGCCGTATTGCGCACTGCCACCAACACTGCATCCGGCACTCGATCGATATCGACGGTCACCGATCCACCTGCGGCGTGCTTTCGAGCGTTGGTAAGTCCTTCTTGCACAATGCGCTGTACAGCCAAGCGTTGCGCGGTCGAGATCTCACCCACCAGTCCGTCGACGTTCAGAGAGATATGTTGTCCGGCTCGACGCGCGTCGGTCACCAGTTCTTCCACATCACTCAACACCGGCCGCCGCGGTTCTCGACCGTCCGGCGCGCGTAGAGCCCCGAGCACATCCCTCAGATCGTTCAGCGCGTCGGTGGACGCCGTCCTGAGCAAAGCCAACCGTTCTCGTACCGGTTCGGGCACCGTTGCTGCCTTTGTCTCGAGCACACCAGCGTGCAACGCGATGAGGCTCAATCGGTGGGCAAGGACATCGTGCATCTCGAGAGCGATGCGGGCCCGTTCGGCTTCTCGCGCTCGTTCTTCGCCGAGAACCCTCTCCGCACGCAGATGCTCGATCTCGTTGTTGAGTTCCTCGAGTCCTTCCCGTCTACGCCCGACCACAGTCCCCACCGCGGTGACCACAGCGAACAGCACGAGCGAGACAGCTACCGTCGGTGCGTCCATCCGGACCGAGCCGACAGGTGCGACCAGTGAAAAACTGGCGACGACGACCGCACAGATTGCTGCGGCCGGCACTCGTCGTTGTGTCCCGAGATCGTAGAGAGCGAGCATCAGCAACGGGAGCAGCGCTGTCCCGAACACGACTGCAGCAGCCGTCGTCGCCACAGGAACTACGTACCAGCCATGGGGTCGACGGGCCGCCACAGCGCCGCAGATGACCACGGCAATCACTGTCGCGACGCGGTAGGCCGGCGTCGCGAACTGCAGCCCAGTGGTCACCCCATTGAACGTCAACGCAGCGACGATCAGATAGCGCGCTGTCTGACGCACCGAAGGCTTGGCGAACCAGTTCACCGACACGACGGTAGTCGGCCTCAGTCACTGAGGTCCCACAACCAACGGCTGCAGTTACCCCCTACTTTCGTCGGATCAGAACACCGCAGAACGGCCGATGGCACCGACGCTGAGCATCCATAGCGTCGGTGGCATGGACGACCACGAACGTGCACCACACCCGATCGCGCAGCTAGGACGAGCAAGCACACTGTTCGTCCGCGAGGCGATCCGCAACCGGCATGACGTCGGTGCGGTGGCCCCGAGCAGTACCGCACTCGCACTCGCGCTGACACATCCAGTCGAGAGAAAGCGTCGCGGCCGGAAAGTACTGGAAGTGGGCGGCGGGACGGGCGCGGTGACGTACGAGCTGATGCGACGACTCGATCCCTCCGACCGCCTCGATATCGTCGAAGCCAACCCGAACTTCGCCGAAATCCTCCGCACTCGCACACATCGCCCACGCGAAGCCGGTGGCCCACGAACGCAGGTACACCGGACCCGAATCGAGCACTTCGAGACCACGACAGAGTACGACCTGATCGTGTCCGGACTACCGTTCGCAAACTTCGAGCCCGACGTCGTCAGAACGATCACCGACCGGTACCGAGAACTGGTGGCCGCCAGCGGCACGATCACGTACTTCGCGTATCGCGGGACCCGTCGTCTCCGTGCGCTGTCCCCGCACCGCGATTCGGTCCGACGGCATGACGAGGTCGACGAGCGGCTGGCGGAGTTCCGTGCCGGGTTCGTTGCATCTCAGCGCACGGTGTGGGCGAATGTACCCCCGGCGCGTGTGTGGCAGCTTCAGGTTCGCTGCGTACGCGATAACCACAGTGCGCAACGATGATCAACATTGCCGGGGCGCACAGGCAAGGTATTCGGACGTACGCGTGGAGTGCTGACAGTTCGACCGCTAC
The DNA here is from genome assembly GCF_002258735.1 of Rhodococcus sp. WWJCD1. Classification (NCBI taxonomy): domain Bacteria; kingdom Bacillati; phylum Actinomycetota; class Actinomycetes; order Mycobacteriales; family Nocardiaceae; genus Rhodococcus; species Rhodococcus sp. WWJCD1. The sequence continues at coordinate 45,556 of NZ_NOXY01000026.1, read as the reverse complement.
ACGCATCCACATAACGAAGGGACCCTCATGATCGGATGGTTGAGTGCCTTGCCCGGGTGGCTCGTGGCTCTGACCATCGGCACATCCATCCTTGTCGAGTCGGGTTTTCTTCTCGGTCTGGTGCTCCCCGGAACGACGGCAGTGATTGCGATGGGGGTGATGGCCGGGCTCGGTATCGTTCCTCCACCGGTCGCGTACATCGTCGCCATCGCCGCCGCTGTCGCCGGACCCTCCATCGGATGGCGCGTCGGCAGGATCGGGGGCCCGGCAGTGCGCACCTCGAAACTGGGTCAGCGGATCCCCGAGAGCTCATGGCAGACGGCCGAACGCGTCATCGACACCAAGGGACGGAAAGCTGTCGCTGTCGCCCAGTTCGTTGTCGGCGCACGCACTCTGGTACCACTGCTGGTCGGGATGTCCCCCATGCCCTACGCGCGGTTCGCGCTGGTCAGTATTCCTACCGCGACTGTGTGGGCGGCTCTGCTCACTCTTGCCGGCCACCTGGCCGGTGCCAGTTATCAGGTCCTGACCGAGGCGCTTGGAAACGGCACAGTCGCAGTAGCCGTCGTGGTGATAGTCATCGTGTTCCTGGGCGTTGCCGGCCGATTCGTCGCACGTCAGCCGCAGTGGGGACTACTACCGACCGGCAATAATCACCCCGGGAGGTCTGCTCGAATTCATTCCGCCGTCGATCGCGTCGTGACGGCGCGGGTAGGTCCACGCTCGGCACCGACGATTACCGGTGTTCTCTGGTGGTTGATCGCAGTGTTCGCCGGGTTGGCCACGTGTGCCGCGATGGTGTGGGCCGTGCAGCGCAGCACCCTCGACTCTGTAGACAATTCAGCCGCCACCTGGGTGAACGAGCGGGCCTCGGACACTGCGAACACTGCCGCCGAAGTCGTTCTCACCGGACTCAATGCAACGACCGTGCTCTTGGTGACCTACGTGGTCACGCTCGTGTTCGTGTTGCGCCACCGAAGCCATGCCGACCGACCGCGACGAATGCGGGCCATCACAATCTCGTTGGGGCTCGCGGCTCTCGCCATTGCGAGCGAGTGGGTCGCAGACTACGTCCGCGAACGATCAGCCGACACCGAATCTCCTGTCCACTTCTTCGATCTTCAAGCTGCCATCGTCCCCTGCGCGCTCGCGATCGTAGTGATCCTGCTGAGCCCATGGGTGACCCGCCCGATTCGGATACTGGCGTGGATCGTCGCCGGCCTACTGAGCGGATTACTCGCAGCCGCCCAACTCGTACTCACCCTGATGACCCTCAGCGAAGTCGTCCTCTCCCTCGTCGTGGCCGCCGCGTGGACTGTCCTGCTCGTCAACGTCGTCCGAACACCGGAAACTGAACAGTCCCGGGTTTGATGCCGCTTCGTTCTTTACGAAGGATGAAGCACAAGCCTGAGCGTTGCTCGGCCGAGCAACATGAGCGTGCGGTGAAGACGGTCCTCGACCACCTCCACGAGTACAACTCCTGCATTTGCCTATCGTTCTCGTGCCCGTCCGTCGTCTCAATGCCGATACAGCTCAAGCAACCGCCGCGGAATACCCACGGATACTTGCCGCGTTCGATTGTGGAGGCTCAAAAAGATGAGTAAGTGATGACTGGAGCGTCCACAGACGTCCATCAGCTATCCGGCAGTGCGAATCCGGCACACAATTCGCAGGTCAGCGGCATGGCAGCCGGAACCTGACTCCCTGTATTTGCGATTAAGAGTCAAGTCTCCGAAACGCTCTACGCCGCTTGAGAACCCGCAGGTCACGGAGTTGTCCATCTTCGCGAAGCTTGCGGATGCCCAGCCATACCCGGACGACAAAAAGTGCCCCTGACCAGCGTAAACGCTGTTCAGGGGCACTCGGTGTGCGCCATCAGGGATTCGAACCCCGGACCCGCTGATTAAGAGTCAGCTGCTCTAACCAACTGAGCTAATGGCGCCGATCCGCACCGCGTGTTCTCTGCGGTGCGGGAGAAACATTAACAGCAGATGCCGCCAGATGTGAAATCGGCTGGTCAAAGCGCCTGTTGCGTCAGTTGAAGATCCTGCGAACCACGAGAACTGCCACCACTGCACCCACTCCGAGCAGAGTGAACTTCACTGCCGGCTCGTTGAGCTTTGCCACCACGGACTGCTTGGTGTTGGCGACGATGTTCTTGGGGCTGGCACGGACGCTCAGCTCGTCCAGGGTGCTGGCGAGCTGATTGCGAGCGGCCTCGATCTCGCGCTCGATTCGGTCGGTGTCCTTGGCCACGTGTCCTCCAACTTGTTGCAAATAGTCTCGGTCGCAGTCGAGCCTAGAGCACGACGATATTTCGATAGTCTCGTGCGGTGACCGAATACAGCAAGCTCGAGCCGGGCGACACCGCTCCGGCGTTCACCCTGCCCGATGCCGACGGCAACGACGTCTCCCTCGCCGACTATGCAGGCAAGAAGGTGATCGTGTACTTCTACCCCGCCGCGAGCACCCCCGGCTGCACCAAGCAGGCCTGCGACTTCCGCGACAGTCTCGCCGAGCTCAACGGCGAAGGCCTCGAAGTCATCGGCATCTCCCCCGACAAGCCGGCCAAGCTCGCGAAGTTCCGCGACAAGGAAGAGCTGACGTTCCCGCTGCTCTCCGACGAGGAGAAGACGACGTTGCAGGCGTGGGGCGCATTCGGGGAGAAGAAGAACTACGGCAAGGTCTACGAGGGCGTCATCCGCTCCACGTTCCTCGTCGACGAGGCCGGCAAGATCGAGGTAGCGCAGTACAACGTCCGCGCCACCGGCCACGTCGCCAAGCTCCGCCGCGACCTAGCGGTCTGAGTCCCCACCGTCCGACCCGGCCAGCCGCTGCAGGAACAACGCCTCTGCGACGGCCATTCTCTCGATCTCCGTCGGATCCACGCTCTCGTTGGGAGCGTGGATTCGGCACCGGGGTTCCTCGACACCCATCAGCACGATCTCGGCGTCCGGCAGCACCTGAGCCAAGGCGTTGCACAGGGGAATCGAGCCACCCTGACCGGCCGTCCCCATCGGATGCCCGAACGCCTCCTCCAGCGCCTCGGACAGCGCCGCGTAGCCCGGCCCGTCGGTCTTCGCCCGGAACGGCGACCCGATCGCCTCCCGCTCGACGGTGACGCGCGCATGCCAAGGCGTACGCGCCTCCAGATGAGCCACCAACGCATCCTGAGCCGCCAGCGGATCCATTCCCGGCGGCACGCGCAGATTGAGACGCGCGGACGCACGCGGTGAGATCGCCGCCGCAGACCCCACGACGGGCGGGCAGTCGATCCCCAGAATGGTCAGAGCGGGCCGCGCCCACACCGCATCGGCCACAGAGCCCGAGCCCGCCAGCCCGACGCCGTCGAGCACCCCGGCATCGGAGCGGAACTGCTCCGTCTCGTACGCGACTCCGTCCCAAGTCTGCACTCCGTCGAGACCGTCGACCACGGTGTCACCCTGCTCGTTGCGCAGGGTGGAGAGCACCTGCACCAACGCGGCGAGCGCATCGGGAGCTGGACCGCCGTACATGCCGGAATGAACCTCTCCTGCAAGTGTTTCCACGTGTACCACCACATTGGCGATACCGCGAAGAGTGGTCGTCACCGTCGGCAGGCCTACCCGCGCGTTCCCGGTGTCGCCGATGACGACCACGTCGGCGGCGAACAATTCCGGTCGCTGCTCCACGAGCGCTTCGAGCCCACCCGTGCCCGTCTCTTCCGAACCCTCACAGACGATCCGAACGCCCACGCCGATGGACTCCCCCAGCGCCCGAAGCGCCAACAGGTGCATGATCACGTTGCCCTTGCAATCGGCCGATCCTCGCCCGTACCACCGACCGTCTCGCTCGGTCAGCTCGAAAGGCTCACTGTTCCAGAGATTCTGCTCTCCCGGAGGCTGAACGTCGTAGTGCGAGTAGAGCAGAACGGTCGGCGCTCCCGCGGGTGCCGGACGCGAGCCGACAACGGCCAGCGAGCCGTCGACCGTCTCGATCAACTGCACGTCCGGAACACCCGCGTCCAGGAAAGCCTGTTGCACCCAGCGTGCCGCACCGAAGCATTCCTCGACCGGAAACTGTCGGGGATCGTGTACCGACGTGAACCGAACCAGCTCTGCCAACTCCGCTTTCGCTCGGGGCATCGCCGCTTCGATGTCGGATCGAACGTCCACGGGTGGTGCATCGGCAGGCATAGTTCCTCCAAACGAGAAAATGACAGACAGGCTCTCGCCAGTCTGTCATCACTCGTAGCGCGGAGCGCCCGCTGTCAGCCCCCGGCCAACTCCTGATGAATCCACTCGCCGGTCTGCTGCCAGTGTCGATCCCACGCTTCCTGCTCGAGCTGCTCTTGCGACTTTCCCGGCTCCGGCACAACGACAGGGACGGTGAACTGCGGAGGGTCGACCTTCGTCGGAGCGGGAGCCGGCTGCGGAGCGACCACGGCCTGCGGCGCATCCTGCGTGGCCCACGCGTCCGTTGTCGGTGTCGGTGTGGCAACGGTTGCCGGATCCACGGTAGGAGGAATCGTCTCCGGTAGCGGTGCAAGGGCCGGTGCGGCCAGGGCAGCCGGGTCGGTCGTCGTCATCGGGTCCACGTAACGGGTTGCCCCGGCCAGATCGGCACCGGCATCACGCTGGTCGACGCTCTGCTCCGAGGTGGATTCCGAGTCACCCGGCAACGTGGCAGCAACCGCAACACCTGCCGACAGCACGCCCGCCAGCAGCACGGCTGCGAACACGAGCTTGCGACCGGAGCTCCCGGCCTGTGATGGCTTCGAGTCGGCTACCGTCGGCACTGCGGACGCAGAAACAGCGGTCACGAGTAGTGGCGTCGCGACGGTGTCCTGAGCGTCGGCCTCGTCGGGTTCGGCAGTCTGCTCCGGCTCCGATTCGGCGGACAACGGCTCCACCGGCGCGACGGCCGGCGCTGCGACTGCCTCTTCCACTGCCTCTTCCACTGGGGCCGGCCCGTCCGCGAGCGCCAGTAGCGCAGCCCCTCGTGCGGCGATCTGATCGGCATCGCCCACTCGCACCACGGGAACACCGAGTCCGAGAGCCAGGATGTCGACGAGGTCGCGATTGCTCGACGAGTCGCCGAACAGGGCCACGAACTCGGGCTTCTTGCCGGAGTGATCCACTACGTCCCATGCCAGTGGAATGGTGCTGCCGATGCGTTCGGGCGACATCGAATCCAGCTCGGCGGTTCTCGTAGGGGTGAACGATGCCTCTGCGGCATCCGCAAGAGAGATGGAGACGCCAGCCTCACCCATGTAGTACAGGAGCACTGTCTTCGCGTCGGCGAGTTCTTCCGATTGGGCCAGCCAGGTCAGGAACGACTCGGACGCCGAACACAACGTCACAGGTTCGTCGCCGAGAGCACCGCTGAATTCGGCGCGTTCCGCCTCGGATCGATACACCACGCCTACTGCGTCGACGTCGGTATCGAGGGTCGCGGCCTCGGCACGCATGATCTCGATCGCTTCGGTCAGTACGGTGGCCGCGTCGGGGTGCAGTGGCGTCGTCCGATCAGCGAGTACCTCGCCTGAGGTCGGCTCGACAAGAATTGTCTGCATCGAGCCAGATTCGATCGCTATACCAATAGTTGCCATGGCAGTCTCCCTGTGCTCAGGGTGGAGGCACCCGACCATGAACGTCATCCAGCGGATCCGAACGACGATCACCCTGCACGGAAATTGATTCTGTTCCCTGAACCATACCTGTTGACGGTTAAATTGGTCCAGATCAGTCTTGGAGTTTGTCACAGGGATTGGAACCGGCCGTTGTCGTCAACCCCATGTTCGTTCGAAACTCTCGGCTGCCGACCCGCAGGTAGCGGACCAGGTGTGGCTACCGGGCCCGTCCGCCGGATAGCCTGACCGGGTGGAATCCTCTGCTCGTGCTCAGTCCTCGCGCCGTCTCGACGCCGCGCTCGAGTCGACGGCACAGACGCAGGAACTGATGCCGCGCCGCCGACCCACCCAGGAACGCAGTCAACGCAAATTCGACGCCCTGCTGCAGGCCTCGCGTGAGTTGCTCAGCGACGTGGGGTTCGAGTCGTTCACCTGCGAGGAAGTCGCGTCGCGCGCCGAACTGCCGATCGGCACGCTGTACCAGTTCTTCGCCAACAAATACGTCATCGTCTGCGAGCTCAATCGCCAGGACCTCGTCGGAGTACAACAGGAGCTGGCCGAATTCGACGGCGAGGTCCCGTCGCTGGACTGGGTGCGGTTCCTCAACAACTTCGTCGACCACATGGCGGGCATGTGGATGACCGACCCGTCGCGCCGTGAGGTGTGGCTCGCCATGCAGTCGACGCCGTCGACGCGTGCGACCGGAGTCATCCACGAGCGAGAGTTCGCCGATCAGGTCTCGCGCATGCTCGGGCCGTTGACTCCGCGCACACCACGGCACCGCAGGAACCTCATGGCTCAGGTGCTGGTGCACATCGTCTACTCGATGCTCAACTTCTCCGTGCAGGACGGCCAGAGCCACGAAGACGCCGTCGCCGAACTCAAACGCATCATGATGGCCTATCTGCTCGTCGCCGAGAAGGAGAGCAGGCGCTCCGGCGGCTCGGCGACCGATAACGAGCAGGCCTGAGCAACCGAGCCCGCACAGACGAAAGGCCCGCCCGATCTCGTGGATCGGACGGGCCTTACTCGTTTCAGCGGAGACTCACTCCTCCAGGATCGCCACCGCGGCAGCGATGTCGCCGTCGTGCGTCAGCGACAGGTGAATCTTGACCGTCGGCAGGAACTCCTGCGCGATGCCGTGCAGCTTGATGGACGGACGGCCCCACGCATCGTTGACGACCTCGATCAACGGGTACGGGTTGTCACCGATCTGCGGCGGCCGAGCGAATCGCGATGTCGCCCATGCCTTCAGCACTGCTTCCTTGGCGGCCCACCGTGCTGCGTAGTGGCGGGTCGGATCGGAACTCTTCGTCGCGGCATGCCGACGCTCACCCGCGGTGAAGCTGTCGCGAATCATCGTCGTGCCGACCTTCTCCATCTGCTCGGCGAAGTCGGACACCGTCACCAGGTCGAAACCCACTCCGAGAATCGCCATCAGATGGCACCCGGCAGACCGGAGGAGTAGACATCGTCCTCGCCGAGGCGAGCGGACTCGTTGAGCAACACGTTTGCCTCCAGTTCGCGCGACGCCTTGGCCGGCGTCCCGTCATGTCCGAGCCGTCGATCGTCGGGCCGCTCGTAGAGGGAGTCGCCTCCCACCATTGCGGAGATCAGCCTGCGCTGACCGGCAATTCGACGCTCGTTCGCCTTGGCGATGTACTCCGCACGGCGATCCGCGGGAACGGCCTCGATGAACGCCTGCGGGTGCACCAGAGCGATGAGTCCGGACACGTGCCCGAATCCGAGCGAGGTGAGCAGACCCGCCTTGAGCGGAACCGAGTCGCCGAACCGCAACGGCTCCCGTGCCCACACCAGATGCTCGAAGCCGGTCATCTTGTCGTCGACGCAGTCGAGGCTGCGGTTCGGCGGAATGACGCCGTTGGCCAGCACCTGGCACAGGCCGATCAGCTGCCAGGCAGCCGCTCCACCCTTCGAGTGTCCGGTGAGGCTCTTCTGCGAGACGACGAACAGCGGAGCGCCGTCCGAGCGGCCGATGGCCTTGGCGAGGCGGGTGTGCAGTTCCGCCTCGTTCGGGTCGTTGGCTGCGGTGGACGTGTCGTGCTTGGAGATCACGGCCACGTCGTCTGCACTGACGCCGAGTGCGTTGAGCGAGAGCGCAAGTGCCGAGTCCTTGCCGCCGCGACCGGCACTGAGCGCGCCGAGTCCCGGAGCCGGGATGGAGGTGTGCACTCCGTCGCCGTACGACTGTGCGTAGGCAACCACTCCGAGAACCGGTAGGCCCATCTCGAGTGCCAGATCGCCGCGGGCGAGCAGAATCGTTCCGCCGCCGTGCGATTCGACGAATCCACCGCGCCTGCGGTCGTTGGCCCGCGAGAAGCGTCGGTCGCTGATTCCCTTGGCGGACATCGCTGCCGAGTCCGCGGTGGCCGACATGTCGCCGAAGCCGATGATGCCTTCGGTGCTCAGGTCGTCGAATCCGCCGGCGACTACGAGCTGAGCCTTGCCCAGCTTGATCTTGTCGACGCCTTCCTCGACCGAGACTGCAGCGGTGGCACAGGCGGCGACGGGGTGAACCATCGCGCCGTAGCTACCGATGTACGACTGGACCACGTGCGCAGCAACGACGTTCGGCAGAGCCTCCTGCAGGATGTCGTTCGCACGAGCATCACCGAGCAGGGTATCGATGTACAGCGAGCGCATGGACTCCATGCCGCCCATGCCGGTGCCCTGCGTGTTGGCGACCAGTGTGGGGTGCACCCAGCGCATCAGTTCCGACGGGTTGAAGCCCGAGGAGATGAATGCGTCGACCGTGGTGACGATGTTCCACAGGGCGACTCGGTCGACCGAGCTGGCCATGTCGGGCGAGATGCCCCACTTGGTGGGATCGAATCCGGTCGGAATCTGTCCACCCACGGTGCGGGTGAGCTTCATCTTGCGCGGAACGCGAATCTCGGTGCCTGCCTTGCGGGTGACCTGCCAGTCGCTCGAATCGGGAACCGGTGTGATCAGCGTGTGCTCGGGATCCGCTGCCGCGAACGACCGGGCATCGATCTCGGTTCCGACCACGAAGGTGAGGTCGTTGTCGAGGAAGATCGAGGTCATCAGCGGAGCGGTGTTGCCGACCATCGCACCGTCGTCGCCGTAGGTGCGGATACCGCACTTCTCGACCACGATGTCGTGGTACTTGTCGGCGATGTCTTCCTCGGGCACCAGGTCACCGGACTCGATGTCGTACCAACCCGGCTTGGGATCGTTCTCCCAGGCGATCAGGCCGGTGTTCCATGCGAGTTCGAGAACGCCTGCGGCAGAAAGCTGCTCGTCGACCTCCATCTCGAAGCGGGTACGCGCCGAACCGTACGGTCCGAGCTCACCTGCACCGACGATGACGATCAGGTCCTTCGGATCGACATCCAGGGTCGGCCATGCCGGAGCCGTGGTCGACGTCGACAGCCGCGGCGGTGCGGGCAGTGCCGCGATCACCGAGTTGTCCACTGCCTCTTCGGTCTTCTCGGCCGCGGCCGCAGCTGCGTCCCGAGCGAGCTCGACGAGGTTGAGCTTGGTGTTGGCCAGGCCGCCCGTGAGATCGGCGGTGATCGGTTCCTGCGTAGCCTGACGACGAGCGGCAAGTGTGCACAGTTCGAGCAGCTCGGTCGCCATCTCCTCGGTCGACCAGGTGCGCACACCCTCGGCCTCGACGGCCTCGACGATGGGATCGTTGCCACCCATCAGGCCGGTGCCACGCACCCACCCGATGTGAGCGTGGGCGATGGACACCCGCTCGGCCCAGTTCTTCTCCGAGCCCCACTTGGCGACAACCGCATCGAGTGCAGCCTTCGACTCGCCGTAGGCACCGTCGCCACCGAACATTCCGCGGTTCGGCGATCCCGGCAGCACCACGTGCAGGTGGGTGTCGATGTCGGTGTCGTAGCCGACCTTCGCCAGTCCGGTGATCAGACGCTCGACCGACCAGAGCAGCACGCGCATTTCCATCTCGGCGCGAGCACCGGCGTCGGACATCTCGCCCATGACCCGGGGTGCGGCGAACGGGAACAGCATCGTCGGCGTGGTGGCGGCCTTGACCAGAGTCTTTGCGCCACCGGCAGTGTCGATGAAGTCGCTGCCGATCCACTCGATGAGAGCATCGACGTCGGTGTACGACGCGATGTTGGCCGGAACCACCCACAGCGACGCTCCGCTACGTGCGTTGTCGCGGTAGAGCGCCCGGTAGAAGCCGAGCCGCTCGTCGTCGAGCCTGGAAGTGGTGACGAAGACCGTCGCTCCCCCGGCCAGCAGCTTGGCGGTCACCGCTGCTGCGATGGATCCCTTGCTGCCACCGGTGACGACAGCGACCTCGTCGGCCCACTGGCCCTTGTCCTCGGATGCGACCGCGATGTCCGCGATGCGTCCGAAGGTCTCGGCGAGCACGGTCTTGTTCTCGTGGTCGGCCTTGGCCTTCCACCACTGTGCTTGAGCTGCAACGGCATTGCCTGCGCCTGCAAAGGACTCGACGGCGATATCGCCTGCGGTACCGAGCCACAACCGGGCCAGATCCTCACGGGCAGTTGCCCACCGGTCGTCGATCAGCACGGCGCGCTTGGCGTCGAACGCGGGAGCGACCAGGCGGGGCCAGTCCGATCCGAGTTCGGCGGAGACCAGCTCGACCAGAGCGGCGTCGGGGTCCTCGGCCAGCAGCGAGTTGGGGGCATCGGCCAGTCCGAGCTGTTCGAGCACCAACCGGGCTGCGGAGGCGAGAACGCCGTCGCGGCCGGTGATGTGCTCGGTGAACTCACCCAGAGCAGCAGCGTCGACGGTTCCGCCGGCTCCACCGCCTGCTTGCGGCATCGAGACTGCGACGCCGCGACGTGCGGCCACCGCAGCTACTGCCGCATCGATGACGTTGTCGACAGCAGTGCCGTCGGCGAGAGCGCCGTCGGCGAGGCCGCCGAGTGCACCGCCGCGGACCGAGGCACCGTCACGGGTGCCGAGAGCGACCTCGGCGGTGACGTGATGCGCCCAGCCGTCGCCCAGTTCCCAGGTCTTCTTGACGCGATCGGCGATCGAGGCCGGGCGTCGACCCGAGGGGCCGAAGACCTTGCGGAGGTGATCGTTGATCGAATCGCTGAGCACTGGGCCGAACGGCTTGTACGTACGAGCCAGCTTGTTGACCGTGCCCGAGAGCGCGCCCATGTCGGCATCGGCTGCGCCGTCGATGGCACCGAGCGAGAGCTCGGAGCCGAGGTCGACGAGCAGCTGGTTACGACGTGAGGAGACGCCGTCGCACAGTGCCTCGATGGTGTCGGCGGGCCCGATCTGATCGAGCTGAAGTTTGGTCCACAGGCCGATGAGGATCTTGGTCGCGTCTGCAGCGACGAAGGCGATGTCGTCCGGGCGAGGTCCGCCCGACGGTGCAGCTGCCGGAGCAGGTGCTGCCGCCGGAGCAGCCGCGGCTGCAGGAGCGGCGGTCGCGGGAGCGGGAGTTGCCTCGTCCTCGTCGGCCGGAGCCGGGTCGGTGTCGGTGCCGTAGACGATCGCGGCTTCACGTTCGAGGTTGAGCACCTCGACCGGGTGACCGAAGCGGCCGGGCAGCTTGAGGGTCTGCGACGCTAGGTTGGCGACGGTCGGCGTTGCACCGAGGCCGATCTCGACGAAGCGTTCGATGCCCATGCCGCCGTCGGACTCGTCCGCGAACAGCAGGTCCTGCGTCTCGATCCATCGAACCGGACTGGCGAACTGCCATGCCAGCAGCTCGGTCAGAATCACCCGGCACAGGTCGCTCGGCCGTGCGGCCCACGAATCGAAGTCCGCGAGAACAGTGTTCAGCGGCTCGGACGGCACCAGATCGGCGATCTCCTGGACGAACTCGCGGTCGAGCGAGAACGGCTTGGGCACCAGGTTCGGGATGTAGCGCCCCACGAGGATCGCCGGATCCAGCTGCTCGGGCAGCAGGGTCTGCAGGCGGTTGCGGAAGTCGTCGACTCCCCCGCGCAGCACGGTCGAGTGGAACGGCACGTCGATGCCCGGAACCATGATGTAGGCGGCCTTGCCACCGAATTCTGCCCGTCGAATCGCGATCTTCTTCTCGAGCTCGCCGAGGCCGGCGACCGTGCCTGCAATGGCGTACTGCGAACCGCGCAGGTTGAGGTTGACGATTTCGAGGAACTCACCGGATTCTGCTGCGACACCGGCGACGAAGCCCTGCACGTCCTCGTCGGCCAGGCCGATCTGAGACGGGCGAATGGCTGCCATCCGGTAGTCGCTGCGGCCGTTCTCGTCACGAGGAACGAGTGCGTGCATGGCCGAGCCACGCTGGAAGACGACCTCGAGGACGGCTTCGAGCGGAAGCACACCGGCGACAGCGGCGAGTGCGTTGTACTCACCCACCGAGTGGCCGGCGAGGATGGAGTTCTCCACGAACGCACCGGATTCGCGCAGCTCGGCAACCTGTGCGACACCGAGAACAGCCATCGCGACCTGGGTGAACTGGGTCAGGTGCAGCACGCCGTCGGGATGCTTGTGCGTGACGCCGCGCGCCTTGAGAGTTGTCGGGTTGTCGCGCACCACAGCGAGAATCGAGAATCCGAGTGCGCTGCGGGTGTGCTTGTCGGCACGCTCCCACACCTCACGTGCGGCCTTCGACCGAGCCCGTGCGTCCAGTCCCATGCCCGGGCGCTGGATGCCCTGGCCGGGGAATGCGTAGACGGTCTTCGGCGCAGCGGTGCGAGCAGTGGCGACCATGACGAGTTCGCCTGCGACACGGCAGGACACCTCGACGAGCTCTGCACCCTGGTCGAACCCGGTGCGGTCGACGCGAACGTCGATCTCGGCTCCTGGACGAACCATGCCGAGGAAGCGTGCCGTCCACGCAGTGAGGCGACGCGGCGGAGTCTTGGTGTCCGCGTGGTCGACTGCGGTGACCGTCTGCTGGGCAGCCGCGGAGAGCCACATGCCGTGCACGATCGGGCTGCCGAGACCGGCGAGCAGTGCTGCGGCGTCCGAGGTGTGAATCGGGTTGTGATCACCCGAGACCTGAGCGAACGCCGCCATGTTGCGCGGGGCCACGATGGTGGCCTGACGGCGACGACGACGCGGGGTGTCCTTGGCGTCGGCGCTGAGGGATCCGCCGGCGCGAGCCGGATCGGACAGCTCGCCCTTGCCGGTGCGTCCACGAATCGCGAAGCGCTCCACCAGGGTTGCGACAGAAGGAGCATCGAGGCCCTCGCCGAGCATGGCACCGATCTCGACGGTGACCTCGACGACGCGACCGAGGTCGGTGTCGAGCACCTCTCCTGCAGCCGCCTTGACGACGAGAATCGAAGTGTCGGTAGGCAATTCACCGACCAGGTTGACGCTGTGATCGAGGTGCACCAGGTCGAGCATGCCCTCGATGACGTCGATGCCTTCGGCGTTGCGGGTAGCACCGAGGACGGCGAAGACGGCGGGCCAGCAGGCACCGACCAGAACGTCGGGAACGGCCTTGCCGCTGACGGTCAGTGTGTCGGGCAGTCCGGAACCGGTGACGCCGGCGTGGTCGGCGATCAGGTCGGGGATCCACGCGATGTTCAGCCGCGCGACGCCGCCCTTGACGGCCGGAAGCTCCTGGCCGGCAGCGACTCCGAGTAGTGCCGACATGGCCTGCTGGGCATCCTGTGCGGTGACGACGGGAGCGCCGCCGTCGATCGTGGAGGCGGGCACCGTCAGACGGATGCGTACTTCCTTGCCCGGAGCGAGAGGAACCAGCAGCTCCACGTGCTCGGCATCGAGCACGGTCAGCGACGAGCCGGTCTGCGGATGCGAGGCCACCGAATCGGAATCGACGGTCCACTCGGCCGGATCACCCAGGCGTGCAACGGGGTTCTGCGTCATACGCGAAGCCCAGGTGACGTCGGGAGCTGCCAGCACGATGCCCAGCAGTCCGGGCGCGATCTCGGCGTGGCGGCGGCTGGCAATGGCCGCCGGCTCGACACCCTCGGCGAGAAGCTGGTCCGCAGTGGCCTTCTCGAAACGGTTCAGCAGTTCGCCGACCGGCTCGTCCACACGGGTGATGCCTGCAACGGCAACGGTTCCGGGGATGATGCAGACCTGATCGGCAGAGTAGCGAGGGTCGTGTGCCTGCCACAGCGAGTCACTGCGCCACCAGCGGCGCACGTCACCGTCGACGACAGGGACGAAGTTGACCGGCTTGCCGGGCATCCGGCACAGCGAGGTGAAGAAGGTGATGTCGGCCGGGTGCAGCACCACGTCGGCGGCGTCGGGGAACTGCGCGAGCAGCGACTTCAGTGCTGCGCGCGGACGTTCGAGAACCTCGGCGTCGGCGAACAGGGTGGGGATGGGTCCGCGATCGACCGGGTGCAGACGAGCCTCGGCGCGCTGCAGCATCTCCAGGAAGCGGGTGCGCCAGGTGATGTCGAGCCATACCGATTCACGTGCCTCGGTCACGGCTTCGGTGAACTCACCGCCGCAATCGAAGTCACTACGCGAGTCGGTGCCGATGGCCAGATCCAGGTAGCGGGCGAGCCACTGCTGGTAGGTCATCTCGGCGACGTCACCGAAGAACGGCTTTGCGGTGCCGTCGAGTGCGGCGATGATCTCGTCGCGGCGCTCGGCCACGGCGTCGGCGTTGCCGGCGACCTCGTCGAGCAGTCGACCGCAACGCGATGCCGCATTGTCGATTTCGTGGATGTCGGCACCGAGCTGGCTACGGCCCGAAGCCATTCCGCCGGTGGCGGTTCCGGCCCCGACCCAGTCGGGAGTTCCCGGTGTGTCGACGAGAAGCTGCTTGACCTCGGGTGCCGTGGTGGCTTCGAGGGTGGCCATGGCAGCGGTGCCGACGAGGATTCCGTCGAGCGGCATCTTGGGGTAGCCGTAGACGGCCGACCAGGTGCCGGTGAGGTATTCCGCTGCGCGCTCGGGGGTTCCGATGCCGCCGCCGACACAGATGACGAGGTTGGGCCGCGACCGCAGCTCCGCGTAGGTGGTCAGCAGCAGGTCGTCGAGGTCCTCCCACGAGTGGTGCCCGCCTGCGCGGCCACCTTCGATGTGGACGTTGACCTGGTAGGACGGCACCTCGTTGGCGATGCGGATGACGGCGCGAATCTGCGCGACGGTGCCGGGCTTGAACGAGACGTAGCTGATGCCCGCCTCGGACAGCTCTTCGATGAGAGCGACTGCCTCGTCGAGCTCGGGGATGCCTGCCGTGACGACGACGCCGTCGATGGCGGCACCTGCTGCGCGAGCGCGCTGCACGATGCGGCGACCGCCGAGCTGCAGCTTCCACAGGTACGGATCGAGGAACAGCGAGTTGAACTGGATGGCGCGGCCGGGCTCGAGGAGAGTGGAGAGCTCCGCGACGCGATCGGTGAAGATGTCCTCGGTGACCTGGCCGCCACCGGCGAGCTCGGCCCAGTGGCCTGCGTTGGCCGCTGCGGCAACGATCTTCGCGTCGACCGTCGTCGGCGTCATGCCGGCGAGCAGGATCGGTGAACGTCCGGTCATCTTGGTGAAGGAGGTCTCGACCACAACGCGGCCGTCGGGCAGCGTGACCGGCTTGGGCGCAAAGGCAGACCATGCGGGCTGCACCTCGGGTGCGGCTCCCGGAGTGAGTAGATTCCGGTGGCCCCCGCGTGAGGATGCGGCGATGATGCCGACGCCCTGTCCGCGCAGTGCCGGAGTGGTCATTCGGGTGAGCAGGTCGCCCGGACCGAGGTCGAGGATCCAATCGGCACCGGCGTCGACAACGCCGTCGATGGCGTCGACCCAATCCACGGAGTCGACCAGGATCTTCTGTGCGAGGCCGCGAGCCAGCTCGACGTCGAGTCCACAGCGCTGAGCCCAGGCGCTGACGAGTTCGACAGCGTCCTCGAGGGCGGGGTGATGGAAGCCGATCTCGACCGGAAGCTGCTCGAAGACCGGAGCGAACACGGCTCCGCCACGCTTCTTGGCGTCGCGCTCACGCTCTTCCTCGGCAGCGATCTGCTCGCACTTCTCCTGAACGCGAGCCAGCTGGGCCGGCGGTCCCGAGAGTACGACGCGACGACGACCGTTGCGGATGGCGAGCGCGGCGGATCGCTCCGGCGCTCCGACGATCTCGAGGTCGGCGATGATGGCCTGCAGGCGTTCGGGCTCGACGTTGGCGACCGAGACCATCGGCGCACGGTCGCCTGCTCCGATGATTCCGCGGCGGCGGCCGACGAGACCCGCTGCTGCACCCACGAGCTGAGCGATCGCGAGGAAGTTCGCATCCTGCGCGCCGTCCGCAGCGACGGACTCGGCAGCGATGAGCCCCTGCGAGTGTCCGACCACCTTGACGGGAGGGGTCTGGGAGGGATCGAGTCCCTGCAGCTTCAGCGCACGCAGTGCTGCGACCTGGGTGAGGAACACTCCGGGAAGCGAGACTGCGGCTGAGGTCAGCGCAGCCTCGGACGGTCCGTACGAGCCGACGGTGTCGTCGTCGGCGAGATCCTGCTCGAGCATCCAGCCGATGGGGTCGAATCCGACGGAGCGGACGACCAGTAGCTCGTCGGAGACGGGCGCGAGTACGGCTGCAGCCTCGTTGACGAGATCGGTGAGTTCGGGCTCGAGTGCGGAGTCGCGGGCCAGCTCTTCGAGGGAGCTGAGCCACGGTGCACCCTGGCCACCGAATGCCAGAGCGTAGGGCTCACCCGCGGCGAAACGATCTGCCAGAGTCCGAGAGCCGCCATTGCTTCTAGGGGATTTGCCTGCGTTGCCGTTGCCCCGCGTGCCGCGTCCGTGTGATGGTGTGCTCTCGTTGATCGTCAAGGCTGAAGATTCCTCTCGTGGGCGCCTCGGGGGTCGGGGCGCTCGCTGTGATGGCTGCCCGAGTGCGTCGTGGGCTACAGGCAGAAGCAGTGAGCCGGTCGTCGTCGACAGGTCTCTCCGCGCTGCTCAAGATTGACACAAAATCATGAGGAAATCCTCAGGTTTGCTCGGACGTCCGAGTGCTACCAGCGAGTACGCCCCGTCGCGCGGCATTACTTTTTGTTTACCCAACTCGTCGGTAACCCACATTCACGCTGGCGAGGGGATCGCCTCGGCGCGCAGAACATGAGGAAACCCTCGTATTTTTCGTTATCTTTTCGTGATGTGATCTCGAGCACAGATCAGCTCCAGTCAATCCTGTCGGTGGGGTCCTCTAGCTTCGTCACTCGAACCACTCCTCACGAGGGTGGTCGACAGAATTCGGGGGGAATTCATGTATTCATCGGTAACAGACATCTACACACCGAACGAACTCGACGCAGTACTGCTGCACATCGAATCGGTTGCGTCACAATCACGTTCGCCGCACTGGACACCCGGGTGGCGCGGCGAGAGCGAGGTCGCGCTGCTCGATGCACTGTTCTCCGCCCGCGCCCCGTACGGCGGACCGACCAGCGGGGTCCGCGCAGTGCTCGCGCGATGGCGATCGCATCGTGGCGATAACCGACTCGACGACTTGACAACACTCGCAGAACTGACCTCGGACCCGGGTGTACTCGTCGAGATTCTGTCCAACCGTCAGTTCGTTCCGGGCAACAGTCGAACCAAGGCAGCAGCTGCAACCGTGGCGGCACAGACGTTGATCTCGGTGGGGCTGAGCTGTTCGACCGATTTCGAGCAGCACACGAAAGAACAATTCGATGCGTTCCGCGCGATCCCCGGCCTCGGCGAGACCACCTGGGAGTGCATGCTCATGCATCTCGGGGTGCGCACCGACAAGGCGACCGCACATCTGAACTCGTTCGTCGCCGACGCACTCGAACCCCTTCGCCAGAACCTCGCCGCTGGAATTGCCGAAGACCGCTCCCCCGCGATCCTCACAGCGGCAGCGAACGCACTCGGCACCGACCTCGCCTCGCTCGAGCACGCAGTGTGGCGATACCAGCACAAATCACGCAGGGCGAAGCAGGGTCACTCCGAAGCGGAATTGCGATCGGCAGGCTGACCGCGAGACATCAGCGCCTCCACACCGTCGAGAATGCACTCCAACCCGAACCGGTAGGCGTGCACAGGGTCGCTGGCGGCGTCGTACGACGCCGCCGCGGCCGTTCCGACCCGAGACGACACCGGAAAACGCTCACGGTCCATCACCCGTTCGATGATCGGAGCAGTGGCCGCCCACCACTGGGCGTCGGTCATTCCCGACTGCTCCTTCACCCGCACGACGCCCGCGAGGGCACGCGCGGTACCGGAGACGTGCGTGAGTACGAGTGTGAGCACGGAGTCGATCTCGATGTCGGTCAGGCCGGTGCCGACCAGGGGGCGTAGTTCGGCCTCGTACTTATCGTTGGTGTGCGGACCCAGCACCGGCCGCGCCCCTTCCGCCTCCAGCAGCCACGAATGCCGTTGATACAGAGACCAATTGCGCTCTGCGACGAACCGCAGAGCAGGACGCCACCCGCCGGGAACAGAGGACGGTTCGTCGACATGCGAGTAGAGGCCGACGAGGGATCGGTCGATCATCAGATCCGCCAACTCCTCTCGACCCGGAACGTGGGTGTAGAGCGACATTGCGCCGACCCCGAGATGCTCGGCCACGTTGCGCATCGACACGGACTCGAGGCCGTGCGCGTCGGCCAGCTCGATGGCGGCGTCGACGATCGCGTCCACGCTCAGCCCTGTTCGGCTCGGCTTCGCCCCCACCCGCCACAGCAGCTCGAGGATGCGCGCCGGGTCGAACGAGTTCTCCTTCTTCACCACCCGGCGAGCCTAATCGGAGGTCGACCTGGCTCGAAGAACCGCGTCGCACGCGCAGGAGCATCGGTTGTAGACTTCACCGGCACGCGCGAGTGGCGGAATTGGCAGACGCGCTGGATTTAGGTTCCAGTGTCTCAGGACGTGGGGGTTCAAGTCCCCCCTCGCGCACAACGGTCGTTCGGCCCGGCTCTTCTCGAGACTCCCAGGTTTGCAGGTTCCGACGTGTGAAGGTGGCTCGTATGTCCAGCGATCCCGACGACGACGCGATCTTCGCCGAAATTTCCGAAGAACGACGCTCCATCGCGCGCACACTCGAGACCTTGACCCCCGAACAATGGGACACCCCGTCGCTGTGCGACGCCTGGACTGTGCGCGACGTCGCCGCCCATCTGGTGGTCCCGCTGATCGTCCCCCTCTGGCAATTCGGCCTCGCCATGGCACGTACCCGAGGCAACTTCGACCGGGCCAATCAGCTGATGACCCAGCGTGTGCGTCGCAAGCACGGCGCCGAATTACCCACGCTCCTCACAGCTCACGCAGACAAGAAGTTCACCCCGCCGGGACACGGGCCGATGGCTCCCTTGTCCGACGTCATCGTGCACGGATTGGACATGTGTCGGCCGCTGGGCATCGAGCACCACGTTCCCGACCACCGCATGATCACGATGCTCGATTTCCTGGTGCCCGCAACCGGCGCGGCACCGTTCAAAGGCCCCGAGCTTCGATTGCAGTGGCGCGCAACCGATCTCGACTGGACCCGCGGCGACGGTCCGATCATCGAAGGATCGGCGGGCACGCTGGCACTGATTCTTACCGGACGTAGCAGCGCGCTCGCCGACGTCACCGGCCCGGGTGCGGACCGACTCGCGGCGGCGCGGGCGAGTCGGCGACGATCGTAGGAACACCAGGGCCGTTCATGGTGAGAATCACCGCCGGGCCGCAGCACGCGACTACCTCCAGTAGTAGTACCTCCGGTACCGTCGAAGCGTGACCACCTCCCGCCCGAACCGTCGACCTGCGTTGATCGCGCTGGTCGTGGTGGCAGCGGCGGTCTGTCTCGGCCTCGGCTGGTGGCAGTGGGAACGCTTCGAGTCGGTCGGTGGCAACGGCCAGAACCTGGGGTACGCGTTCCAGTGGCCCTTGTTCGCCGCGTTCGTGGTGTACGCCTACCGCAAATTCGTCCGACTCGAGGACGAGGATCCGGACGAAGCGGCAGCCGCGCGACCCGACGGTCCCACCGAGGTGCCCCTCGACCTGCTTCCCCAGCGGCATGCCCCGGCGGCGGATACGAGCGATCTCGACGATCCCGAGGCCCGGCAACTACTCGAATACAACAGCTACCTCGCGGAGCTGAACGAATCCCGCGGGACCGACAGGAGCACCACGTGAGTTCGGCACCGGAGAAGGCGCAGGCATCTGCGAACAAGACCCAGAAGATTGCATCCGCGTTGCTGCGTTACCGCGTTCTGGCCTATGCCACCGGTATCTGGTTGCTGGTCCTCGTGGCCGAGATGGTCGCGAAGTACATCTTCAAGGCCGAGAACGTGCCGAATTGGATTGCCGTCGTGCACGGTTGGGTCTATCTCGTGTACCTGATCCTGACGATCGACCTCGCGATCAAGGTGCGCTGGCCCGCCGGCCGCACCATCGGCACGCTACTGGCCGGCACCATCCCGTTCCTGTCGTTCTACATCGAGCACAAGCGCACCAAGCAGGTCAAAGCCGACTTCGCCGTCTGACGTCAGCAGCTGATCGGCTGCGAGTTCTCCGGATCCAGTGCGTTCTGCACCAGCCGCTGGGCGAGCGGATCGTAGGAGATCCCTGTGTGCTCGACGACGTTGGCCGGGCATACGTCCTGCAACACCACGTTCGTGTTTCCTGCACCGGTCAGCAGTGACGCGGTGTACGGAACGACGATCTGGTCGTAGCGGGTGACGATCGTCGTGTACTCGATCCCCGTGACGGTGTCGCTCCCCTCGTTCAGTCTCTGCAGCACGTCGTCCTGCACGGGCGGGCCCGCAGTCGGATAGTTCGGCGGCGACAACGCGACAATCCGTGCCACCGTGCGATCCCCACCGAGGGATCGCGCGTAGTAGCGGGGCACCGTGCCACCCTTCGAGTGACCGACGATCGACACCTTCTCGGCTCCTGTTGCCGCGAGGACGGAATCGACGAACGTCGACAGTTCGGCAGCGCTCTCGGGGATGGACTCGAGTGCTCCGAGCGCGGGCACCGGCCCGGTGTTTCCGTAGTCGATCGCGAACACGCAGTACCCGGCATCGGCCAAGTTCGGCGACAAGGACGCCCAGTTGTCGTACGAGTTCTCCAGGAAACCGTGCACCAGCACCACCGGTTCCGGGTGCTGCGCACTGGGGACGCACGAGTAGTCGTTCGAGCCCGGAGGCGTCACTCCAGGGTGCGCGATCGAATATGCGAGAGCCTCGGCGAACGAGCCTGCCGCAGGTGTGGCCGAGGCCGGGATACCAGTCAGAATTACCGCGACGCCGGCGAGCGCAACCGACGTACGCCCCAGCACTGCGCGCGCCCCCACGAGCTACCGCCCCGTCAGTTCTTCGAGCGCGGGAACAAGTTTGCGTAGCGCGCGGCCGCGATGCGAGGCCGCGTCCTTCTCGTCCGGGCTCAGCTGCGCTGCACTGCGGCCGTCGCCCTCGGGAACGAAAATCGGATCGTAGCCGAAACCGTTCTCCCCCATCGGCTCTCGCCCCACGACCCCCCGCCATTCCCCGCGGACCACGGTCTCGCTGCCGCCTGGCAGCACCAGCGCACATGCCGATACGAATGCCGCCCCGCGGCGCTCGTCGGGCGTGTCCGTCAACTGAGCCAGCACCAGCGCGGTGTTGGCCTCGTCCTGCCCGTGTGCACCCGACCAGCGAGCCGACAGCACCCCGGGCATCGCGTTGAGTGCATCGATCTCGATTCCGGAATCGTCTGCAACACAAGGCAATCCGGTGGCTGCGGCTCCGTCGCGAGCCTTGGCCAGCGCGTTGTCCTCGAAGGTCGCTCCGGTCTCGGGTGCCTCGGGAAAGGGAGGCACTTCGTCGAGACCGATCAACTCGATGCCGACGAGCCCGGCAGCGTCGAGAACTCGCCGCAATTCACGCAACTTCTTCGCGTTGCGACTCGCGACCAGGAGCTTGGTATCAGGCACCGAATTTCTTCTTCGATCCCGCGGCGGCCGGCTCGGGCAGATCCCCCGGGTACGGCAGCGCCAGAGCTTCCTTCTGAACCTCGAACAACTTCTCGATGCCGACGAACGCGGAGTCGAGCAACTTGTCGAGTGTGGTGCGCGGGAAGGTCGCGCCTTCTCCGGTGCCTTGAATTTCCACCAGGGTGCCGGTGTCGGTGGCGACCACGTTCATGTCGACCTCGGCACGCGAATCCTCTTCGTACGGCAGGTCGAGACGCACCCGTCCGTCGACGACGCCGACGCTGACCGCGGCGATCATGCACGAAATCGGCTGCGGATCGGCCAGGCGTCCCGCTGCCCGTAGGTAGGTGACGGCGTCGTTGAGCGCCACGAACGCTCCGGTGACGGCAGCAGTTCGGGTGCCGCCGTCCGCCTGGAGTACGTCGCAGTCGAGTGCGATGGTGTTCTCACCGATGGCGGCCAGATCGATGCAGGCACGCAGTGAACGTCCGACCAAGCGAGAGATTTCCTGGGTACGTCCGCCGACCTTGCCCTTGACGGACTCGCGGCCGTTGCGGGTATGCGTCGCGGCCGGAAGCATCGCGTATTCGGCGGTGAGCCAACCGAGGCCGGATCCCTTTCGCCAACGCGGCACGCCCTCCTCGACGCTGGCCGTACACATCACCCTTGTATTGCCGAACTCGACCAGCACCGACCCTGCCGGATGGCTGGTGAATCCACGGGTGATCTTGATGTTGCGGAGCTCGTCGTCCGCCCTGCCGTCTTCTCGTCTGGACACGACTCGAAGCCTAGCGCGTCCTCAGACGGTGAATACGTCCCCCGGAAGAACGGCATGCACCGGTCCACTGAACTCCGCTTTGGCCTCGGCTATGACGTCCTCGCGAGACGTCCACGGCGGAATGTGGGTCAGCAGCAATTCTCCGACCCCGGCCTCGCGAGCGATTCGGCCGGCCTCGGTTCCGGACAAGTGCACGCCCTCGGGTCGCTCGGGACTGTCGGTCCACGATGCCTCGCACAGGAACACATCGGCTCCGTGCGCCAGATCCCGCACCGCCTGACACATTCCCGTGTCGCCGCTGTACGTGAAGGTGCGGCCCTCACCGGTGGTGATCCGCATGCCGTACGACTCCGGCGGATGGAACACTTGCCGCGTCAGAATCGACAGCTTGCCGAACTCCACGGTGCGGCCGTCCACCCAGCGTCGCAGGTCGATCGTGTCGGACATGTCGTCGATCTGCCCGCCGCACTCGGCCGAGGCGACTCCGAGCCGAAACGCCGTGTCCTTAGGCCCGTAGACGATCGCTCGACCCTCCGGCGGGTTCGGATGGTAGCGACGCCACACCAGCAGACCTGGAACATCGAGGCAGTGATCGGCGTGCAGATGCGAGAGCAGAACACTCACATCCCCCGGGTCGGCGTAACGCTGCAACGCCCCGAGCACGCCGGGACCGAAGTCGAGAACGACCGGAGCGGTCTCCTCTTCTTCCAGCAAGTAGCCCGACGCGGGTGAATCGGGTCCGGACACGCTGCCCGAACATCCCAGGACGGTAATTCGCATGAAAGCCATGCTGCCACGCCGAGAGCATCACCAGAAACGTTCGGGCAGTATTCACAGCGCGAGTCGGCGAAATTCACCAGCGACGACAGGTGTGTCTGCAGTTACCTCGCACCTACGGAGTGAGCCGATCGAGCGATTTCGCGCGCGACCTCTCGGCGCGCGCGTCGGCCGACAACAGTCGAGCCGCGATCACTCCGCCCACCGCACCGAACAGATGTCCCTGCCACGAGATGTTCGGATCACTCGGGAGCACGCCCCACAGGGCGCTGCCGTACAGCACGAACACCACCACACCGATCGCGAGTTGCCCGAGCTTGCGCGTGAAGAAGCCGCGCACCAACAGGTATGCGATGAACCCGAAGATCAGAATCGACGCACCGATCGTGTTCGAGTAGGAGCCGGCGGTGAGCCAGGTGCCGAACCCGCCGACCACCCAGATGATCCCGGTGGCAGCCAGCCCACGCGCCAGTCCGGAGAGCAACACCAGAAACCCGAGCACGATGATCGGCACGGTGTTCGCGATCAGATGCTGCCAGTCGTCGTGCAGCACGGGCGCGAACAGAATGCCCCACAAACCCTCGACCGAACGCGGCTCGATGCCGTTGCGTTCGAGCCTCGACCCGCTGGCCACATCGATGATCTCGATGATCCACAGCAGAGCGGTGAATGCCCCGACGTAGACGGCGGCCTGCATCCAGACCGGCCGCTCACGCTTGCCGGGAAGCTTGCCGATATCACTCATGGTGGCCTCCAACCTCGGTTCCTCCACGGTACCGGCCAGGGACGGGTCGAGACCTGCCCTCAGGTGCGCGACGCGGCGAACGCCGACGGGAAGATCTGGCGGTAGGTAGGGATGCCGGCCACCGAGGTGGCGTCGAGCAGGGCACGCACGATGGCCCGCTCGACGACGATCGCCGCGGCTTCGGTGACCGCCGCCAGGACCGGTAGCTCCGCCGAGAACGCGGCGGGGACCGAGGACTCGGCAGTGACGGCTCTGGTGCCCGTGGACACGGCAAAGATCGTGTCGCCGTCGAGGGGCGAGTGCGCAGGCCGAATGGCCCGAGCAAGACCGTCGTGACCCGCGACGGCAATCCTCTTGCACGACGCCGACGACAGTGTCGCGTCGGTGGCGACCACACCGATCGTGGTGTTCAGGGCAGTGCCCTTGGGTTCGAGCGCCGAGGCGGTCCACACCTCGTTGACGTCGGGCTTGCGCATGCCGAACGCTGCGGGCCCGAGTGTGCCGGTGCCCCACAACAATCCGGTGCGGGGGTCGAATACCGCGCCCACAGGATTGGCGACCATCAGCGCCGCGACCGTCACCCCGTCGGCCGGACCGCCTTCGATCACCGTGCTCGCGGTGCCCACACCGCCCTTGAGCACTCCGGCACGAGCACCGACTCCTGCTCCGACCGATCCCGTCGCGAATTCGGCCGCCGCTGCTGCCGCCGCGAGATAGCCGAACTCCGAGGTCGGACGCGCCGTCCACTCACCGACCGGAAGATCGAAGATCACCGCAGCCGGCACGATCGGAACGACGTGATCGGGACTGCCCATCGGAATGCCCTGACCGTGCTCTTCCAGCCATCGCATGACGCCGTCTGCGGCCGCGAGCCCGTACGCACTGCCCGCGGTCAGCAGGATCGCGTTGACGTGCTGAACGGAATGGCTCGGATCGAGCAGATCGGTCTCGCGCGTTCCCGGCCCGCCGCCGCGGACGTCGACTGCGGCCGTCGCTCCACCGAGTGCACGCACCACGGTGGCACCGGTGGCCGAGCCGGATCCCATCGTGGCGTCGTCGTCGAGTTCGTGATGGTGACCGACCAGAAGACCTGCCACGTCGGTCAGAGAGTCCCGCGGTCCGGGGTTGGAGAAGGCTGCGGTCACGCGCGCGTCCTAGGGAATGAGGACCTGTACGAGTGAATCCTGCATCCAGGTCAGCCAGTGGTACACATCGAGATGCGGAGCGCGAGGATCACCCTCGTCGAGGACGTCCGGTGTGTCCGCACTGATCCCCAGCGTCGTGCCGAGCGCCAGCCTCACGTCGTTGAGGCCGGTCAACCATGCATCCGCTTGCTCCTGGGTCAGCACGATCTTGCCACCGGACTCGGGAAGCGTGGCCAGGATGATCGATCCGGCCGCCAACTTCTCGTCGATGATCTCGGGCTCGTGGAGGCCACGCAGAGCGCCGTTGAGGTCGGTCGGATCCTCCTCGTCGCGGCTGGGATCGGCGCGGTGGAAGTCCGGAAGCAGCCGCGCCAGCGCGGCATCGTCGGGCGGAGTGTTGTGGCCGGTACGCAGACCGGTCAGCGCGGCCAGCTCGTCGGTGGGGGCAGCGGCGGATCGGTCGCGCAGCAGACCCAGTACCGAGCCGACGAGAGACCGAAGCACTGCCGCCTCACGCGCGTCGATCTCGGATTTGATCTTGACCCCGGACAGCGAATTCCGTCTCGTCCACGTGCGCACTGTTGCTGATGTCCTTCTCTGCCGTAGAGGTGGTGAGCTACTACTTGTCCTGCTGCATCGTGGCCCACAGACCAGCCGCATGCAGGCGTCGAACATCGTTCTCCATCGCGTCGCGCTCGCCGCTCGACACGACGGCTTTGCCCTCGGAGTGCACCTGCATCATCAGCTCGGTGGCCTTGGCCTTGCTGTAGCCGAAGAGCTTCTGGAACACGTAGGTCACGTAGTGCATCAGGTTGACCGGGTCGTCCCACACGATCGTGACCCATGGAGTGTCGTGTGACTCGTCGGCAGCAACGGCCTCGGTCTGGGCCGGAACCGCCTGCGGTGATGCTGCGACAACATCACCTGCCGAGACGCCGTCCACGGGCAGAAGCGTTCCATCCACCGTCAACCAAGGCATGTCCACAGGGTACGGCGTGTCGGGCCAGCGTCACACGCTCGCCCCTGCGCTCGTAGTGTGGGCGAGGTGAGCAACGACGCGACCACAGATCACGCGATTTTCACCGACGACGTCAGTACCGCGCTGCTGACCGATCAGTACGAGTACACGATGCTCTCAGCCGCTCTGGCCAGCGGTAACGCAGATCGTGTCTGCAGCTTCGAGGTCTTTGCGCGACGGCTGCCTGCGGGCCGCCGGTACGGAGTTCTCGCGGGCACCGGCCGCATCCTCGACGCCATCGCGCGCTTTCGTTTCGGCCCGGACGAGCTACGCATCGTGGCCGAATTTCTCGACGCCGACACCGTCGAGTGGCTGCGCAACTACCGATTCACCGGCGACATAGACGGCTATCGCGAAGGGGAGCTGTACTTTCCCGGCTCCCCCGTGCTGACCGTCCGCGGAACCTTCGCCGAGTGCGTCGTCCTCGAAACACTCGTGCTCTCGATCCTCAATCACGACAGCGCGATCGCATCGGCGGCAGCACGGATGGTGGCGTCCGCGAAGTCCAGGCCGATCATCGAGATGGGATCGCGTCGAACCCACGAGGAAGCGGCCGTCGCCGCATCGCGTGCGGCGTACCTCGCCGGGTTCACCGCGACGTCCAATCTCGAAGCCGTCCGCCGGCACGGCGTCCCCGGAGCCGGCACATCGGCTCACGCGTTCACCCTGCTGCACACCACCGTCGACGGCCCGGACGAACGGTCCGCATTTGCGGCGCAGGTACGAGCACTCGGCGTGAGCACCACGCTGCTCGTCGACACCTACGACATCACCCAGGGCGTCGCCAACGCCATCGAGGTCGCCGGGCCCGAACTCGGCGGGGTACGCATCGATTCCGGCGACCTCGGAGTGCTCGCGCGGCAGGTTCGCGACCAGCTGGACGCCCTGGGTGCGCCGAAGACCAGGATCGTCGTTTCGGGCGACCTCGACGAGTACGCCATCGCCGCGCTGCGGGCCGAACCAGTGGACTCCTACGGCGTCGGCACGTCACTGGTCACCGGTTCCGGTGCCCCGACGGCGGGCATGGTCTACAAGCTGGTCACGGTCGACGGCATCCCTGTCGCCAAGCGCAGCAGTCACAAAGAATCGCGCGGGGGCACCAAGGCCGCGGTGCGAACGGCGCGCAGCACCGGCACCGCCGTCGAGGAGATCGTGCACCCCTTCGACTCTCCCCCGACCATCGGCGACGATATGACGGTGGAGACGTTGACCACGCCTTTGGTCCGCGGCGGCGAGCGCGTCCCCGGCCTGCCGACGCTGGCCGACGGCCGTGAACTACTGGCCGGGCGCCTGGTCAGCCTCCCGTGGGAGGGCCTGAAACTGTCTCAGGGCGAACCGGCGATACCCACCCGCTTCGTCGAAGGCTAGGGGCGGTGTCGATGCCGAACCCGGTGGGCAATCGGCAGTAGTCTTCTTCGGTGCCGTCGAAGACCGAGTTGCCAACCGTTCCCGCTCTACTGCAGGTAGCGGTGCACTCACTGGGCGGCAAGGAACGGAGCAATCAGCTGACGATGGCGTCGGCGGTGGCGCACTCGATCGATACCGGTGAGCATCTCGCGGTGCAGGCAGGCACCGGTACCGGAAAGTCCCTCGCCTATCTCGTCCCGAGCATCAGGCACGCGGTCGACTCCGGAAAGACCGTCATCGTTTCCACGGCCACCATCGCACTGCAGCGGCAGTTGGTCGACCGCGACCTGCCGCGCCTGTCCGACGCACTGACCGAGGCTCTGGGTCGACGACCGAAGTTCGCGATCCTCAAGGGCCGCAACAACTACTTGTGCATGAACAAGATCCACACCGGTGCCGCGCAGGAGGCACCGGACGCAGAACTGTTCGACCCGTTCGCGGTCTCGCGCATGGGCCGAGAGGTGGTGCGGCTGACCAAGTGGTCGTCCGAGACCGAGACCGGCGACCGCGACGACGTCGTGCCCGGAGTCAGCGATCAGGCCTGGCGCCAGGTCAGCGTCACTGCGCGCGAATGCCTCGGCAAGTCCCGCTGCCCCGTCGGCGAGGATTGCTTCGCCGAGCGCGCCCGCACCGAGGCCGCCCAGGTCGACGTCGTGGTGACCAATCACGCGCTGCTCGCGATCGATGCGATCACCGGCATCCAGATCCTGCCCGAGCACGACGTCGTGGTCGTCGACGAGGCTCACGAACTGGTCGATCGAGTGACGGGCGTTGCAACAGAGGAGCTGTCGGCAGCAACCGTCACCGCTGCCGCTCGCCGGAGCGCGAAGTTGATCGAAGAAGAGACGGTGGACCAGCTCGAAGGTGCAGCCGAGAACTGGGCCGCGATTCTCGACGAGCTGCCCCCGAGTCGCTGGCAATCTCTGCCCGACGGCGTCGGGCCGGCCCTCGCCTCCATCCGCGACGCCGCCTGGGCAGTGCGCACCGCGATCGGCCCCAACAAGCAGGGCATGGCGGCCAGCGACCCCGAGGCTGCCGCGGCTCGCAGCGCTGCACTCGTCGCGGTCGACGAGGTGCACGACAGCGCCGTTCGAGTTCTCACGGCCTTCGACGAACCCGATCCGGCCAAACGCAGGGACGTCGTCTGGCACGCGGTCGACGATTTCCGCGGCAACGTCAAACGCACGGTCCGTATCGCCCCGCTCTCGGTCGGCGGACTGCTCCGAGCGCGCCTGTTCGCCGAGTCCACCGTGGTCCTGACGTCGGCAACCTTGACCGTCGGCGGGTCGTTCGACGGGTTGGCCGTCAACTGGGGCCTGCCTGCGGAGACGCCGTCCCGGAGCGATACCGCGATGGCGTCGGGTGTGGAACCGCCGTCCGATACCGGGTCGATCCGGTGGAATTCGCTCGACGTCGGGTCACCGTTCGATCATGCCCGGGCCGGCATCATGTACATCGCCAAGCACCTCTCACCGCCCGGACGCGACGGCCTCTCCAAGTCCTACCTCGACGAAATCGAGTCTCTGGTCAGCGCAGCCGGAGGACGCACACTCGGACTCTTCTCGTCGATGCGTGCCGCCAAGGCCGCCGCGGAGGAAATGCGCGAGCGACTCGATACGCCGATCCTGTGCCAGGGCGACGATTCCACCGGCGCACTGGTGCAGAAGTTCGCCGACGACGAGGCCACCTCCCTGTTCGGGACGTTGTCGCTGTGGCAGGGAGTGGATGTGCCGGGCCCGTCGCTCAGTCTGGTGATTCTGGATCGGATTCCGTTTCCGCGGCCCGACGATCCGCTGCTCGTAGCCCGTCAGCAGGCCGTCGAATCCCGCGGCGGCAACGGGTTTCTCGCTGTCGCCGCCAACCATGCCGCCCTGCTGCTCGCGCAGGGCGTCGGCCGGTTGCTCCGCAGCGTGGACGACAAAGGCGTTGTCGCCGTTCTCGATTCACGTCTGGCCACTGCCCGCTACGGCGGTTACCTCCGAGCCTCGTTGCCTCCGTTCTGGGAGACCTCGGACCCGGAGGTGGTGCGCAAGGCGCTCACCCGGCTGGCGGGAAAGTAGCGCCACTACCGCTACGGAGTGGACACCAATCCGAGCTCGGCATCCGAGGCCAGGCCGTCGTGATGCGGCAGCACCCGCACGGTGTATCCCACTGCGCCGCTGTGCGGCAGCGTGCTCTCGCCGGCATAGACGTGCTCACCGCCCTCCGTGCCCACGTGTGTCATGGGCGTCGCGGAGATGTCGGTGAGGTTCTCCTCGTCATCGGCGCGACCGACCACCGCCTGCACCACGACGTCCGCCGCGTCCAAGCCGCCGAGATCGACGTTCGCGCGCAGCGACAGTTCCGCACCGATCACCGGAGTATCCGGTAGCCCCTCACTGTCGACGCGGGTGACTTTCACTGCGCCCCAGGCCTGTTCGACGCGGCGACGGTACGACGCCACGTCCGTGGCACCGCGGTGACCGTCGGCCGACGCCGCGCGAGCGGACTCGGCAGCAGGCGCGTAGTAGCCGAGCGTGTAGTCCTGAACCATTCTCGACGCCAACACCTTCGGGCCCAGCTGTTCGAGGGTGTGCCGCACCATTTCGATCCATCGACCGGGCACGCCGTCCTCGCCGCGGTCGTAGAACTTGGGCAGCACAGCCTGTTCGAGCAGCTCGTACAGAGCAGCTGCTTCGAGATCGTCCCGTCGATTGTCGTCGGTGACACCATCGGCCGTCGGGATGGCCCAGCCGTTCTCGCCGTCGTACATCTCGTCCCACCAGCCGTCGCGGATCGAGAGGTTGAGGCCGCCGTTGAGTGCCGATTTCATGCCCGAGGTGCCACACGCTTCGAGCGGCCGCAGCGGATTGTTCAGCCATACATCGCATCCCCAGTACAGGAAGCGCGCCATGGACATGTCGTAGTCGGGCAGGAACACGATGCGGTGCCGCACGTCGGCTTGATCGGCGAACTTGACGATCTGCTGAATGAGCGCCTTTCCGCCGTCGTCGGCCGGATGCGACTTGCCTGCGACCACGAGTTGGACCGGTCGTTCCGGGTCCAGCAACATCGCCCGCAGTCGCTCGGGTTCGCGCAGCATCAGAGTCAGTCGCTTGTACGTCGGTACGCGACGAGCGAAACCGACGGTCAGCACGTTCGGATCGAAAACACTTGCAGTCCAATTGATCTCGGCTTGCGTGGAACCGCGTTCGAGTGCCGACCGCCGCACTCGGCGGCGTACCTCGTCCACCAACTGCGCACGCAGAGCGTTACGCGTGGACCACACGCGCTCCGAGGACATCTCCCCCTCCTGTGCCCATTCCCGAGCAGACCACGTCGGGGCATGGACGCCGTTGGTGACCGATCCGATCGGCACCTCGGACGCATCGAATCCCGGCCACAGACCGTTGAACATCTCGCGGCTGACGATGCCGTGGAGTTTCGACACACCGTTGGCTCGTTGGCCGAGCCGCAATCCCATGTGCGCCATGTTGAACACCGAGGCGTCGCTCTCGCCGCCGAGGGCGAGGATTCGATCCATCGGCAAACCCGGCAGCAGCGCCGAGTCCGCGCCGCCGTCCGCACTTCCGAAGTAGTGCCGCACCAGATCGGCCGGAAACCGGTCGATTCCGGCCGGGACAGGGGTGTGGGTGGTGAAGACGGTGCCGGCCCGCACCGCAGCCAGCGCTGCGTCGAAATCCAGGGTTCCCGAGGTGACGAGTTCGCGGATGCGTTCGACGCCCAAGAAGCCGGCGTGGCCCTCGTTCATGTGGAACACCTCGGGGTCGGGAAGTCCGTGTGCACGGGTGTAGGCCCGGATCGCTCGTACTCCGCCGATACCGGCGAGGATCTCCTGTTTGATGCGGTGATCCTGGTCGCCGCCGTACAACCGGTCGGTCACCCCGCGCAGCTCGGGATCGTTGTCGGCGATGTCGGAGTCGAGCAACAACAGTGGGACGCGCCCCACCTGGGCGATCCACACACGCGCCCGCAGAACGCGAGATCCCGGCATCGACACGTGGATCAGCACCGGAGAATCGCCGTCGTCGGTGAGCAACCGCAGCGGCAGACCGTGCGGGTCGAGGGACGGATAGCGTTCGGCCTGCCAGCCGTCGGCAGTCAGCGACTGGCGAAAGTACCCCGAGCGATAGAGCAACCCGACGCCTATCAACGGCAGGCCCAGGTCGGAGGCCTCCTTGAGGTGGTCCCCAGCCAAGATGCCGAGCCCGCCCGAATAGTTCGGCAACACTTCGGTGACACCGAACTCCATGGAGAAATACCCGATGCCCGACGGCAGGGCCCGCCCCTTCGACAGCTCGTTCTGGTACCAGAGCGGACGGGCGAGGTAGTCGTGCAGATCCGCCTCGGCGGCGTCCAGCTCGGCCAGAAAACGCTCGTCGGCCGCGAGTTCCTCGAGGCGCGCGGGTGCGACAGCTCCCAGTACAGCCACCGGATCGCGCTCGAGTTCGGTCCACAACAGTGGATCGATGTGCTCGAACAGATCCTGCGTCGCCGAGTGCCACGACCACCTGAGGTTTGTCGAGAGCTCGGCGAGGGCATTCAAGCGGGCGGGAAGATGGGCTCGGACGGTGAATCGGCGCAAAGCTTTCACAGGATCGAACCCTACCCACGGACACCTGTGTCGATGGGCGGCTTACACGAAATCTGCTCTGCGGTGCCCGTCGCGGGCAGTATGCGTCGGCGCACGCGCCATCTGCATTGCTGCATTACGGTTGACGAATAGAAGCACACCAATATCGGTTCGATCAGAGGTTGCGCCCGCGCAGCCATACCTCTAGCGAAGAATGGAGTGTGAAGTGACAGGTCGACTTGGTATCGACAATGTCCTTCCAGATACGACGACCGGGAAGTACCCCGCGAAAGCGGTGGTGGGCGAGACGTTTCCAGTCTCCGCCGACGTCTGGCGCGAGGGTCACGACGCGGTGGCCGCGACACTGTCGGTGCGCGGACCGGGAGGCAAACTCGAACGCATCCCGATGACACCGGGCCGCGAACCCGACACGTTCGACGCGGTGTTCGTCCCCTCGCGGCCGGGTTACTGGATCTGCCGCATCGAAGCGTGGAGCGATCCGATCAGCACTTGGCGCCATGCCGTGGAAGCCAAGCTCGGAGTGGGCCAGAGCGCGCACGAACTCGCGAACGACCTGGAGATCGGGGCGCGGCTGTTCCTGCGCGCCGCCACCGGGGTTCCTGCCGAAAGCAGGCAACTGTTGGCCGACGTCGCTGCCGCGCTGCGCGACACCGACCGCCCACTGCCGGCCCGAGTGTCGTCGGCGTTCGCGTCGTCGGTCGCCGAACTGCTGTTCGCGCACCCGCTGCGCGAGCTGGTGACCCGCTCGCGCGCGGTCAACATCTGGGTCGATCGCAATCTCGCTCTCAACGGTGCCTGGTACGAGTTCTTCCCTCGATCGACCGGCGGGTGGAACGAGGACGGATCGCCGCGGCACGGCACGTTCGCAACGTCGATCGAGCAGTTGCCCCGCATCCAGCGGATGGGATTCGACATCGTCTACCTGCCGCCCATCCACCCGATCGGCACCATCAACCGCAAGGGCCCGAACAACACGCTGACTCCGGGCCCCGAGGACGTCGGGTCGCCGTGGGCGATCGGATCCAAGGACGGCGGGCACGACGCCATCCATCCCGAACTGGGAACCGAGGACGACTTCCGTGCCTTCGTCGCTGCCGCGCAGGAGCACGGCCTCGAAGTGGCGCTCGACCTCGCCCTGCAGGCCGCTCCCGATCACCCTTGGGCAGCAACGCATTCCGAGTGGTTCACCGTGCTGCCGGACGGCACGATCGCCTACGCCGAGAACCCACCGAAGAAGTACCAGGACATCTACCCGGTCAACTTCGACAACGACCGACGCGGCATCTACGAAGAGGTACTGCGCGTGGTCCGGTATTGGATCTCGCTGGGGGTCAAGGTCTTCCGAGTCGACAACCCGCACACCAAGCCACCGGACTTCTGGGAATGGCTCATCGCCGAGGTCAAGAAGACCGACCCGGACGTGCTGTTCCTCGCCGAGGCCTTCACCCGTCCGGTGCGCATGTACGGATTGGCACAGCGCGGGTTCACCCAGTCGTACACGTACTTCACCTGGCGTACCGCCAAGTGGGAGCTGACCGAGTTCGCCGAGGAACATGCCCGACGCGCGGACGATGCGCGGCCCAACCTGTTCGTCAACACTCCGGACATCCTGCATGAGAGCCTGCAGCACGGCGGGCCCGGAATGTTCGCTCTGCGAGCGGCTCTCGCGGCGACGATGGCACCGACCTGGGGCGTCTACTCCGGGTACGAGCTGTTCGAGCACCAGGCCGTGCGTGAGGGCAGCGAGGAGTACCTGGACTCGGAGAAGTATCAGTTGCGTCCGCGCGACTTCGAGGGTGCGCTCGCCCGAGGCGAGTCGCTCGAGCCCTGGATCACCACGCTGAACGCGATCAGGCGTGCGCATCCGGCGCTGCAGCAGCTTCGCAACATCCACTTCCACACGATCGACAACGAAGCGTTGATCGGGTACTCGAAGTTCGACCCGCAGACCGGCGACTCGGTTCTGGTGGTGATCAACCTCAACCCGTTCGGAGCCGAGGAAGGCACCATCCATCTGGACATGCCTGCCCTCGGCCACGACTGGCAGGACACCCTCACGATCAAGGACGAGGTGAGCGGCGTTCATTACGACTGGGGCCACACCAATTTCGTCCGACTCGAGCCCTGGACGTCGGTGGCGCACATCTTCACGCTCCCCCACATTCCCTACCCGGCACGAATCGAACTGGCCTACCGCGGCAACCGAAAGTGAGTGGATTCAACGTGACCAAGAATCCGACGACGCCCGAAGACACCGTCGCAGCCCCGTCCGACAACGATCTGGAACTCATCGCGGCGGGTCGGCACTACAACCCGCATTCCGTTCTCGGTGCCCATCCGGTACCCGGCGGAACGGCCATCCGAGCGCTCAAGCCCGACGCCGAGAAGGTCGTCGCCCGAGTCGGCGGTGTCGACCACGAGCTGACTCACGTCGCGCACGGGGTCTTCTCGGCGCTGCTGCCGTTCAAGGACCTGATCGACTATCGGCTCGTCGTGACGTGGCCCGGCGGGCACGTCTCCGAATCCGCCGACGGATACCGGTTCCTCCCCACTCTCGGTGAGCTCGATCTACATCTGTTCGGTGAGGGTCGGCACGAGCGGCTGTGGGACATCCTCGGCGCGCATCAGCAGTCGTACGCGACACCGGACGGTCCAGTGGTCGGCACCTCGTTCGCAGTGTGGGCCCCCGCAGCGCAGGGCGTCACCCTCGTCGGCGACTTCGACGGCTGGACCGGCCGCAGCTGGCCCATGCGCGTACTGGGCTCGACCGGTGTGTGGGAGCTCTTCGTTCCCGATATCGCGCCGGGTGCGTTGTACAAGTTCCGCGTTCACGGCGCCGACGGTTCGGTCAAGGACAAGGCAGACCCGATGGCCTTTGCCACCGAGGTTCCGCCGTCGACCGCATCGGTCGTCACCGCGTCGTCGTACACGTGGAACGACGAGAAGTGGCTCGACACCAGGGCCGGAATCGAGCCAACGCAGGCACCGATGAGTGTCTACGAGATCCACCTGGCGTCGTGGCGACCGGGCCTGGGGTACCGCGAACTGGCCGAGCAATTGGCCGAATACATCACCGAGACAGGGTTCACCCACGTCGAGCTCCTCCCGGTCGCCGAGCACCCTTTCGGCGGGTCGTGGGGCTACCAGGTGACGTCCTACTATGCGCCGACCTCACGTTTCGGCAGTCCCGACGATTTCCGCTACTTCGTCGACCACCTGCACAGCGCCGGAATCGGCGTCATCGTCGACTGGGTGCCTGCGCACTTCCCCAAGGACGAATGGGCCCTCGCTCGATTCGACGGAGGCCCGCTCTACGAACACGGCGACCCCCAGCGCGGCGAGCAACTCGACTGGGGCACACTTGTTTTCGACTTCGGCCGCCGAGAGGTGCGCAACTTCCTGGTCGCGAACGCGCTGTACTGGATCGACGAGTTCCACATCGACGGCCTCCGTGTCGACGCCGTGGCATCGATGCTGTACCTGGATTACTCCCGCCCCGAGGGCGGTTGGTCGCCGAACATCTACGGCGGCCGGGAGAACCTCGAGGCCGTCACGTTCCTGCAGGAGATGAACGCGACGGTGCACAAGAAGCACCGCGGCGTCGTCACCGTGGCCGAGGAGTCGACGGCATGGCCCGGCGTCACCCGCCCGACGAACGTCGGCGGACTCGGCTTCAACATGAAGTGGAACATGGGCTGGATGCACGACACCCTGGGATTCCTCGGGCGTGATCCGATCCATCGCAGCTACCACCACCACGAGATCACCTTCTCCCTCGTCTACGCGTGGAGCGAGAACTACCTGCTGCCCATCAGCCACGACGAGGTGGTGCACGGCAAGGGGACGCTGTGGACTCGGATGCCCGGTGACGACTACACCAAGGCAGCAGGGCTGCGCGGCATGCTCGCCTACATGTGGGCGCACCCGGGCAAGCAACTGCTGTTCATGGGCCAGGAGTTCGGCCAGACCCGTGAATGGTCCGAGGAACGCGGCCTCGACTGGTACCAGATCGACGAGGAGCCCCTGCACAACGGCGTCAAATCCCTTGTCTCCGATCTGAACTCGACGTACAAGTCGCACCCGGCACTGTGGACACTCGACACCTCGCCGAGCGGGTACTCGTGGATCGACGCCAACGACACCGAGAACAACGTGCTGAGCTTTCTGCGGTACGGGTCCGACGGTTCGGTCATCGCGTGTATTTTCAATTTCTCCGGTTCCGAGCACGGCAGCTATCGTGTGGGACTACCGGAACCCGGCCGTTGGATCGAGATCCTGAACACCGATGCAACGGAATACGGCGGCTCCGGAATGGGCAACCTGGGTGAAGTGACGGCAACATCGCACTCGTGGCACGGTCGACCGGCGTCAGGCCAGGTTGCACTTCCCGCCAACGGGGCGATCTGGATAAAACTGGAGCGATAGATGAGTGGCGGCCGCACACCCCGACTACTGGCCGCGGCCGCCACTGCAGGACTCCTTCTCCTCGCCTCGTGCGCACAGACTGTCGGCGGCAACGCCGTGTCCATCTACGAGAACCCGTTCACCGTCGCCGGACTGCCGGTCACGAGCGGACCGAGCGGGCCACGACCGGGTGTCCCCGATTCGACGATCGAGGTCGAGAACGCCGAGGGCACCGACTCCGATATCCTCGCCACCAACGCGATCGACGACATTCAACAGTTCTGGGCCGAGCAGTACCCAGCCCTCTTCAAAGGCTCGTTCACGCCGATCTCGAACGTGGTCTCGTGGGACGCGTCCGAGGACGAGGGATCCGGCGTCAGGTTCTGCGGGGATCGAACCGGCGGTATCCCCAATGCCGCGTATTGCACGCGCGACGACTCGATCGGGTGGGATCGCACCATTCTGCTTCCTGCTCTGGTCGACGCATTCGGACCGATGTCGGTGGTGATGGTGATCGCCCACGAATACGGTCACGCCATCCAGCATCAATCGGGACTGGTCGGAGACGACACTCCCACCATCGTGGCCGAGCAACAGGCCGACTGTTTTGCCGGCGCGTTCATTCGCCATGTCGCAGAGGACGATTCGCCGCACTTCACCATCAATACCTCCGACGGACTCAACGGCGTTCTCGCCGCGACCGTCGCCGTTCGCGATGTCGATCCCAACGATCCGGAATCGGTGCACGGCTCGGCCTTCGAGCGCGTCACGGCTGTGCAGATCGGCTTCACCGACGGTGCCGGGGCCTGCACGAGCATCGACGAGGCCGAAATCGACTCGCGTCGAGCATCGTTGCCGCAGAAGTTCGATGATCCGGACGACTCGGGTGAACTACCGGTCACCGAGGACTCCCTCGACGCCTTCACTCGATCCTTCGAGCAGGTACTGCCCGTCACAACTCCCCCGGCCGTCGACTACACCGGTTCGGACGTCGGATGCGCCGACGCCGAAGCCACTGCGCCGGTGTCGTACTGCCCCTCGACCAATACCATCGGCGTCGACGTCGAGGCCCTGGCCGAAGTCGGACAGCCCGAGACCCCGCAGCGCGGAGACATATTGCCGCTCAACGTCTCCGGTGACTACAGCGCGTACGTGCTGTTCGCCTCCCGCTACACGCTCGCGGTGCAGAAGGAAGCCGGCCAGACCCTCGACGACCCGCAGACCGCTCTGCGTTCGGCGTGCCTGTCCGGGGTCATCACCTCGGCGATGAGCGCCGAGAACGGTTCGACGGGCCTCGAAGTCTTTCTTTCCCCAGGCGATCTCGACGAGGCGGTGTCGGGCCTACTCAGTGACGGACTCGCAGCCAGCGACGTCAACGGAACGACGTTGCCATCCGGATTCTCCCGAGTCGACGCCTTCCGCTCGGGAGTTCTCGGCGGCAAGGAGCTGTGCGACTCGCGCTACAGCTGAGGAACTCAGTACAGAGCGGACGCGAGTTTGCGCCGCGCGGACACCACCAGCGGATCGGCTGCGTCGAACAACTCGAACAGCTCGAGGAGTCGAGTGCGCAGTGCGGTCCGGTCGTCGCCCGCACTGATCTTGATGCCGTCGATCAACCGAGCGAAAGCCTGCTCCGGTTGCTGAGCAGCCATCTCGGCGTCTGCGGCCGCGATCCGGGCCTGCACGTTCGCGGGATCGGCGTCGGCGATCTCGATGGCGTCAGGTGCAATGTTCTGCACCCGAGCCAAGAACCTGACCTGACGCAGCGCCGCGACGGCGTCGGTGTTCTTCGGTTCGGCGTCGATGATCGCCTGGTATGCGGCCGCCGCCTTGTCGAAGTCGCCCTCGTCGATGGCTTCCTCGGCAGCGACGATTCTGGGGTCCTCGATCTCGGGTTCCGGTTCTGCAGCAGCCGCCCCGGGAGGCCCGGTGAGCTTTCCCGCAGTCGCCTGCTCGACGGCCTGTAGCCACTGACGCAGCTGCTCGTCCGACTGCGTTCCCTCGAAGTCGGCCAGTGGCTGACCGGCTGCAACGGCAACCACAGTCGGAATGGCTTTCACACCGAACGCCTGCGCGATCTGTGGATTGGAATCGACGTCGACGCGGGCCAGCACCCACGTGCCGCCTGCCTCGACGGCCAATTGGCCGAGCTGTCGCGTCAACGCCTGCGATTGCGGGGAGCGGGCCGAACCGAGATCGACGATCACCGGGACCTGAGTGGATCGTTGCAGAACCTCGGCCTCGAACGTCGCCGCGGTCACGTCCACGATCGGTGCGAGTCCCCCGGATTCACCGGCGGGCTCGGCCGCGGGAGCAGGTGCCGGACGGTCCTTGAGAACGGACAGGTCGACAGCACCGGCGATCGAGGCGGGGACGGCAGCTGACGGGCGGACGGGAGGACGGGAACCGGGTCGAGTCACGTTCTACAGTTTGTCACTAACCCGATGCGTCATCCACTGGCGGGCAGTCAGGACAGGACCTTCGCGTCGGCTACGGGTCGGCCTGTGCTCAGCTCGGCGAGGCGTCCGGTGCGCGCGGCCCAGATCTCGAAGATCACCGTGCCGAACGGTGGGAATGCTGCGACGAGCGCCAGCAGTGTTGCCTTGACGTCCCACTTCAACTTCACTGCCGTCAGCACCGCGATGCCCAGGTACACGACGAACACGCCGCCATGGATCGGCCCGAAGATCTTCACGCCGATTTCGTTGCCATCGGCGGGGATGTACTTGAACGCCATTCCGATCAGCAGTCCCAGCCAGGTGAACGCTTCGAGTACAGCGATGAAACGGAAACGGGTGGCCGTGCTGCTCAGGTTGAAGAAGTTGGTCATGCCAGCCATTGTGCCCGGTTTGCTACGACAGAACGTAGTGGCTCTGGTCTCACTCCCGACCAGAGCCACCGCGGTCCTACGTCTTCGGTACTCGAACGATGAGCGCGTCGCCCTGTCCACCGCCGCCGCACAGTGCGGCTGCGCCGACTCCGCCGCCGCGTCGCTGCAGCTCGAGGGCCAAGTGCAATGCGATGCGGGCACCGGACATGCCGAGGGGATGTCCGATGGAGATCGCGCCACCGTTGACGTTCACGATCTCCGGATCGATGCCGAGCTCGCGTGTCGAGGCGATTCCGACCGCCGCGAACGCCTCGTTGATCTCGACGACGTCGAGGTCCTTCGGATCGATGCCGTCCTTCGCGCACGCCTTGGCAATCGCCCGGGCCGGCTGCGACTGCAGCGTGGAGTCGGGACCTGCCACCACTCCGTGGGCACCGATCTCGGCGAGCCAGGTCAAACCGAGCGACTCGGCCTTTTCCTTGCTCATCACGACGACGGCGGCAGCACCGTCGGAAATCTGCGACGCCGATCCCGCGGTGACGGTTCCGGCCTTGTCGAAGGCGGGTCGAAGCTTTCCGAGGGAATCGACCGTGGTGTCGGCGCGGATGCCTTCGTCTTCCGTGACCTGGATCGGATCGCCCTTGCGCTGCGGAACGGACACGGGGACAACCTCGTTGTCGAATACGCCGTTCTTCCAGGCGGCTGCGGCTTTCTGATGCGACGCGGCAGCGAAAGCGTCTTGCTCCTCGCGGCTGATGGCTTCGGCACTCTGGTTCCGCTGCTCGGTGAGTGCGCCCATGGCCTGGTCGGTGAAGATGTCGTACAAACCGTCGTACGCGAGGTGATCACGCATCGTGACGTCGCCGTACTTGAACCCGGCGCGCGACTTTTCGAGCATGTGCGGAGCCTGGGTCATCGACTCCTGCCCACCGGCGACGACGATCTCGAACTCACCGGCGCGGATGAGCTGATCGGCCAGCGCGATGGCGTCGACACCGGACAGACA
Organism: Rhodococcus sp. WWJCD1; assembly: GCF_002258735.1. Classification (NCBI taxonomy): domain Bacteria; kingdom Bacillati; phylum Actinomycetota; class Actinomycetes; order Mycobacteriales; family Nocardiaceae; genus Rhodococcus; species Rhodococcus sp. WWJCD1. The sequence goes on along the minus strand of NZ_NOXY01000026.1, from coordinate 5,415 downwards.
CACCTTGTTGATCGTCAGTGCAGGCACGGTCATCGGAATGCCGGCGGCAACGGCAGCCTGACGGGCCGGAATCTGGCCGGCTCCGGCGGTCAGAACCTGTCCCATGATGACGTAGTCGACCTGATCCGGCGCAACACCGGCCTTCTCGAGGGCACCCTTGATGGCGATTCCGCCGAGGTCCGATCCCGAGAAGTCCTTGAGTGCGCCCGAGAAGCGCCCGACGGGCGTACGAGCACCGGCAACGATGACTGTTGTGGTCACGATTTCCTCCGAAAGTGTGAAGACGGCCTTGTCGAGATCAACGCTCCGACGCCCCCTACCGATACCGGCCGGGCGGAGCACCGAAACGCAGCTGGCGCTAACGTCATGGCCATGACCTCCAGCACGCAGTCTTACACGGGAGCCCCGCTGCGCTCCGACCTGGTGACGGCTATAGACCACGTGGGTGTCGCGGTGCCCGATCTCGACGCCGCCATCGCCTGGTACACCGACCACCTCGGCATGGTCGCCGTGCACGAGGAGATCAACGAAGAACAGGGCGTTCGCGAGGCGATGCTCTCGTTCCCCGGTGCCGGAGAGAAGTCCGCTGCACTGCAGTTGCTCGCCCCGATCGACGAGTCGTCCACCATCGCCAAGTTCATCGGACGCAACGGACCGGGACTACAGCAGTTGGCGTACCGCGTCACCGATATCGAGGAGATCTCGAGCGAATTGCGCGCCCGCGGCGTTCGGCTGCTGTACGACGCCCCGCGCCGGGGCACTGCCGATTCTCGGATCAACTTCGTCCATCCCAAGGACGCCGGTGGCGTGCTCATCGAACTCGTCGAGCCGAACCCCGACGCGCACTGATCGAACTCTGTGAACGAGCCGTATGGCTCTCTACTTGACTCACCGGTAAATTGACGGCCATGGCCATCGATCATGAGCGCACTTCCGCGGTGCAACTTCCCTTTTCCATCGTCCGGAAGGGGTTCGATCGCGACGAAGTCACCAACTACTTCGAGCGGTTCGACGCCGAGCTCCGGCTGACGACCGCTGATCGTGATGCGGCCGCAGCCCAGGCTCGTGATCTGGCCAAGCAACTCGACGACGCGCGTGACGAGATCGACGAACTGCGCAAGGACATCGATCGCCTGTCGGTTCCGCCCACCACAGCGGAGGGTATGAGTGATCGCATCTCGCGCATGCTGCGGTTGGCCTCCGACGAGGCATCCGAGGTACGCGCCAAGGCGCACTCGGAGTCCGAAGAAATGATTTCGGTTGCGCAGCAAGAGAGTGCGCGACTGCGGGGACGGCACGAGTCACTGGTGGCAGAACTCGAAGAGCGTCGGACGGCGCTCGAGACCGAGCACCAGCAAACGATGGCTCAGGCGCGCACCGAGGCAGCCCGGGTGGTCGAGGCCGCGCAGGCCGAGCGCGACAAGCTGGCCGCCGAGTCCGAGGCCAAGCGCGCCGAGGTTCAGGAAGATTTCGAGATCACGATGGCCGAGCGCCGCACCAAGGTGCTGACCGCGCTCGAAGAACTCGAAGCGTCGAGCAAGGCCGATGCTGCCCGCCGCATCGAGGAGGCAACCACCGAGGCTGCTCGACGGCTTCAATCCGCCAGCGAACAAGCCGAACGGCGGATCGCCCACTCCAAGGAACTGGCCGAGGAGTTGCGTGTGCTGCGCAGCCGCGTGCTCGCTCAGCTGCTCGGAATCCGTGGCCAGCTCGATTCGGTTCCGGCCATGCTCGCCTCGGTCAACCGCGAGAGCGAACTGCTCGACAATCCCGACCCGACGGCAATCCTCAAGAAGGAAGAAGAGAAGGCAGCCGCGAAGGCCGAGGACGAGAAGGAATCGGCCGACTCGGCGTCCTGATTTCGCAGTACACGCTGGGCCTCCCCCGCTACGACCACTTGCGGGTGAGGCCTCGTGTGTTTCGGCCGCTCCAACATCCGGTGTGCCAATGTCTGCGGTTGTCCGCGCCCCCGAAATCGTCCGACGGCCACGCGACGATATGCGCGACGCCCGGCCGCACCTCGTGATCGCAGCCAGGGCAGCGATACGTCTTGACGGCCTTGGCACCCGGGATCATCCGCGTCGTGTACGTGTCTCCATCCGGACCGACCTCGACCCGGTTGCCACCCAGCACCGAGTCGGTTGCCGGACCGAGATCACTCGGGCCGCTCCGATTCGGTCGGCGGGGTTGGTTACGACGGGGCACCCGTCCAGTGTAGAGAACAGGCCGACTCGTGCCGACAGTCGTCAGAAAAGACGGAACTCGGTACTGTCGGTTCCCCGTAGGACGTCGTAGTCGAGTGTGAGACAACGAATGCCGCGGTCTGTGGCCAGCGTCTTCGCCTGCGGCTTGATGACCTGGGCAGCGAAGACTCCGCTCACCGGGGCCAGCAGCGGATCACGATTGAGAAGCTCCAGGTAACGGGTCAACTGCTCGACGCCGTCGATCTCACCACGTCGCTTGATCTCGACGGCCACTGTTCCGCCATCAGCGTTGCGGCACAGCAGATCCACCGGGCCGATAGCCGTCATGTATTCGCGTCGGACGAGGGTGTATCCGTCGCCCAAGGTGCTGACGTGCTCGGCCAACAGCTCCTGAAGATGTGCCTCCACACCGTCTTTCACCAGACCCGGGTCTATGCCCAGCTCGTGACTCGAGTCGAGCTCGACGTCATCGATGGTGATGCGAAGTTCCTCGCCCGCCTTGTTGGTGACGACCCATTTGATCGTCTCGTCTTCGGTGGTCTCGACCGTCCAACACGGCGGAGACATCCAATTGAGCGGCTTGTACGCGCGGTCGTCCGCATGCACGCTGACCGATCCGTCGGACTTCACGAGCAACAGACGGCGAGCGGACGGAAGGTGTGCGGTGAGACGGCCGACGTAGTCGACTTGGCAACGAGCAATAACTAAACGCACTCGACCACCATAAGGCAGGCGCCCCGTTAGTCTGTGACGACCATGCCGCAATTGAGACGATCCGCCGCTCCCCTGGGTTCCCGACTGCTCGGCGACACCTCCGAGTCCCCGCGCCGACGACGGGTTCGCATTCAGCTGCTGTTGACGGTCTTCCTCATCCTGTCGAACCTGATCGGCGCCGTCATCGTCGGTGTGTTGATCAGCGTTGTCGTGCCGGGACCGGACGTGCTCGATCCGAGCAAGTACTGGTGGGTCAACTACATCGTCGTACCGGTCTACGTGTTCGTGGCATTCGTCGTCGGTGCTGTCTGGGGCACCACGCACGCCCTGCGAAGCTTGCGGTGGGCAATCGAGGACCGTCAACCCAGCCGCGAGGAGCAGGTCGCGACGCTCGCTATGCCCTGGCGACTGACGCGAATCCAGATTCTGCTGTGGATCGGAGCCTTGCTGCTGCTCCCCACGATCGACGGGATCATCGACCCGGCGTCGATTCCCAAGGTTGCCTTCACGATCGCCGCAGGTGGCACCGTCGTCTGTGCGTTCAGTTACCTACTCAGTGAATTCGCGCTTCGTCCCGCTGCCGCTCGGGCCCTCGAAGCCGGTGATCCTCGACGAATTCGTATCGCAGGAGTCATGGGCCGCTCCATCCTGTCGTGGCTACTGGGAACGGGCGTCCCGGTCAGCGGCTTGATGATCATCGCGATCTTCCGCTTCATCAACCCCGAAACCACATCGACTCAGTTGGCCATCTCCATCCTCGCGTTGGGTGGCATCACGATCGTGTTCGGGCTCGCGTTGACCGTGCTGGGCGGCTTCGCGACCACTTCACCCATCAACAACGTGCGTGCGGGTATGGCCGAGGTGGAGAAGGGCAACATGGATGTCCGCCTCGCGGTGTACGACGGCACCGAGCTCGGCGAGCTGCAGAGTGGGTTCAACCGTATGGCCGACGGCGTGCGCGATCGAGAGAAGATCCGCGACCTGTTCGGCCGACACGTCGGACACGAAGTTGCCGAGAAGGCGTTGCAGTCCGACAGCGAACTCGGCGGCCAAGAACGCGATATCGCAGTGTTCTTCATCGACCTCGTGGGTTCGACCGAACTGGCGGCATCCCGGCCCCCTACCGAGGTCGTGGACCTACTCAACCGATTCTTCGCAGTCGTGGTCGACGAGGTGGACGAACACGGCGGCTTCATCAACAAGTTCGAGGGAGACGCCGCGCTGGCCATCTTCGGAGCCCCGAACGAAATTTCCGACCACTGCGGCTCCGCACTGGCTGCAGCACGAGCAATTTCTCGGCGGTTGTTGGTGGAAGTGCCCGAATGCAGCGCCGCCGTCGGCGTCGCTGCCGGACGGGCGGTTGCCGGCAACGTCGGTGCAAAGTCCAGATTCGAGTACACCGTTATCGGAGACCCGGTGAACGAGGCAGCTCGTCTCTCCGAACTGGCAAAGAATGCGCCCGGAGCTATCCTCGCCTCCAAGACTGCCGTCGACGGTGCTGCTGACGAGGAAGCACATCGTTGGGAATTCGGTGATGCAGTCACTCTTCGCGGACGCTCTGCGGAAACAGTTCTTGCAAATCCGAAGGACGTCAAGGTCGAGGCGGATGAGCACGAAGCTGTTCACGCCTGACCCGATCGTTGGGCTCAGAAGGTGTAGTGCGCTGCGTCCCTGCCGTTTTCATCACTGACGACTTGGCCGTCCTTTCCCGGTCCCCTCGCAAACGCGCTCGCGTTTGTCGAACGCTCACCACATCGCTGACGATTCTGCGCGCGCCTCGCGAAGGCGAGCGCGTCTGCAGAAGCCAGGTGTGCGTAAGCCCGCCAACCTCGATCGCCAAGCTTCGATAGCAGTACTCGACTTGTTGGGGTTCAGTCCGGTTCGGGGGCCCGCAAACGCGCGCGCGTTTGCGGGTGCGCTCAGTCTGGTGACTCTGTTCTGTTCGCGTCTCGCAAACGCGCGCGCGTTTGTGACCGAGGTTGGCAATGACAAGTCAGGCGGCCGACCCAGCTGGGCATCACTGATTCCCTTTGTTTGCGGGAAATGCGCTCGCGTGTGCGACGGGGGGTGACAGTGACGAGTCGACGGCCGACACCATCGGAGGCAACCGGCGGTGCTGACACCTCTGGATTATGCGAATGCGCGTGCGTTTGTCAGGTGCGCGCGGTCTGGTGTCGCTGTTCTACTCGCGTCTGGCGAGTGCGCTCGCGTGTGCGACCCGGGTGGGGGCGAGACACGCGGCCGCATCGCAATGATGGGACTTGCGGTGCAGATGTCGGAGCCCTGGAATTCAGGGATACCGACGACGGACAAGGCCACGAATACTGTTGTGACTGTAAGTGGTTTCGAATGCAAACAGCCCCCGACCATGATGGTCGGGGGTTGTCTGGTCCAAGTTGTGTTCGGCGGTGTCCTACTCTCCCACACCCTGTCGAGTGCAGTACCATCGGCGCTGGAGGGCTTAGCTTCCGGGTTCGGAATGGGACCGGGCGTTTCC